>NZ_JCAXEA010000019.1:0-104810 GCF_059759125.1 Arthrobacter sp. GQ119
ACAATCAGGTGCCGGCGTCGTAATTCCGTTCTGTGTGGTGCGTCACCCGCGCCGGTCCGGCGGAGGATGGGGCGTTAACGCAAAGAAGGGCCGGCAACCATACGGTTGCCGGCCCTTCTCAAGCAGCTGGAATCAGCGGCGCTGGATTACCAGGAAGACTTCGTGATGCCCGGGAGCTCACCGCGGTGAGCCATGTCGCGGAAGCGAACACGGGAGATGCCGAACTTCTGGAAGGTGCCGCGGGGACGGCCGTCGATGATGTCGCGGTTACGCAGACGGATCGGGGAGGCGTTGCGGGGTAGCTTCTGCAGGCCGAGGCGTGCAGCTTCGCGTGCTTCGTCAGTCGCGTTGGGGTCAACCAGGGTCTTCTTCAGCTCGAGGCGCTTTGCGGCGTAACGCTCAACGATGACCTTGCGCTGCTCGTTGCGAGCGATCTTGGACTTCTTAGCCATGTTTAGCGCTCCTCTCGGAATTCGACGTGCTGGCGGATCTTGGGGTCGTACTTCTTCAGGACCAGACGGTCCGGGTCGTTACGACGGTTCTTACGGGTGACGTAGGTGTAACCCGTGCCCGCGGTCGACTTGAGCTTGATGATCGGACGTACGTCCTTGTCCTTAGCCACTAGAGCTTCACCCCTCGTGCAAGAATGTCGGCGACGACTGCGTCGATGCCGCGCACGTCGATGGTCTTAATGCCCTTTGCAGAGACCTGCAGGGTGACATTACGGCGCAGGGACGGAACCCAGTAGCGCTTCTTCTGAATGTTCGGGTCGAACCGGCGCTTGTTGCGGCGGTGCGAGTGCGAAATGCTGTGTCCAAAGCCCGGCTCGGCTCCGGTCACCTGGCAGTGTGCTGCCATGACGACTCTCCTCTGAAAAATGATTGAAACGGCTGGCAGCGTTCTGCGTCACCGTGCGGCAGGCAGCGTCCGCATCCAGCCCCAATGCCATTCCCCACGCTAAACTCTTCGGCAAAACCGGGAATTCATTGCTGCGGCGAAATGCGATGGGCCACGGGCACCGGGCAATGGAAGCCATTGCGAAGTGCCGGAATGCTGGGCGAATACAGGAATGCACGCAACTTGAGCCCCTAACTACCGGCCTGCAGGACTGTCATTACTGCCAACAGCCACCGCCAACCGGAGCAATTGCACACGCTCCGCGCCACCTAGCGCCTACCAAGTCTACGAGACGTGAGAATTAAAGGCGAATCCGGCGGCGCAAACCTAGACAACCCTTAGAGCCGGGTGAGTTGTGCGTACTTCGGCTGGAGGCCGTCACCCGAGGATTTTCCGGTGACCCGCCGGACAACCCAGGGCGCAGCGAACTCGCGGAACCATTGCGCGTTCGCACGGAGGGCGTCCACGCCGCTGAGCTCCGGCACCGGCGTCATGGGCGGAACCTCGATGGAGTGGTCATGCTCAAGTACGGTGAGGACGCGCTTGGCCATGTTGGCATGGCCGGCGGCGGACATGTGCATGCGGTCCTTGGCCCACATGCCCCAGTCGTAATACTCGTTGAAGCGCCAGTAGTCGACCAGCAGCGCTCCATGGTCGCCGGCGATGCCGCGGACGAGTTCGTTGTAGATAGCTGTGCGGCCGCGCATCGTGCCGAACACTTTTGAGCCGCGGGCGTCGAAACCTGTAAACATCACCACCGTGGCGCCGGCCGCCCTGAGTTTGCTTATGCCGGCGTCGTAATCCTCCAACAGGTTGTCGATATCGATCTTGGGCCGGAGGATGTCGTTGGCGCCGGCGTAGATGCTCACCAATGTCGGTTGAAGTTCGACGGCGGCATCCACCTGCTCAGCCATGATCTGTCGGAGCTTCTTGCCACGGATGGCAAGGTTCGCGTAGCCAAATCCCGGATCCGCGGCACCGAGTTGCTCGGCGACCCGGTCTGCCCAGCCGCGTACACCATTGGGACGTGCGGGGTCGTCGTCACCGACCCCTTCCGTGAAGGAGTCTCCCAAGGCTACGAATCGGGACGTGAAATTCATGGGTCCAGTCTGCCAGCAGTTGCCGCGAGCAACCAAGACGCGCCTGTTCGTGCCGCCGCTCCGGGTGGCTACTTCCTGGGAGGCTGTTCGCGGAGGATCCAGTGGTTGCTGTCCAGGCGCCCCACGATCTTTTCCCCGATGCGCGCGAGGTCCGCGACATCCTGCTCAGTCAGGGCGTCAAGGAACAGCGAGCGGACTGATTCCACATGACCCGGAGCCAGTCCCACAATGGTCCTCATGCCCTGCTCAGTCAGGTGTGCGGTGGTCACGCGCGCATCCCCCGGGTGCGGCCGGCGCTCCACCCACCCACGGCTCTGGAGCTTGGTGACCACGTGGGAAAGCCTGGAGAGTGACGCGCTGGTCCGGGCGGCCAATTCACTCATGGGCAGGAAGCGTCCCTCGGCCTCGGAGAGCATCGCCAGAACGTTGTAGTCGAACAAAGACACCTTGCCGGCAGTATGCAGCTGGGTGTCCAAGGCCGCCGGCAGCATGGTGTTGATGCTCAGCTGGGCGAGCCAGGCCCGGCGTTCATCGGCGTTGAGCCAGCGCGGTTCCGTCATGGCTCCATCCTAGGAGAAAAGAAGATTGACGATTCAAGCGGCACACTGTCCGGGGAAGGCAATCTATGAATAACGGTAGGCTGGCGGGCATGTACGTTGTTTCCCTGACCTACAAGGTTGCCCAGGATATCGTCGACTACCACCTCGATGCCCACGTGGCCTGGCTGAAGGACGCCTTCGACGAGGGCGTATTTATGGCTGCCGGCAGGAAGGTCCCGCGCACGGGAGGCCTGCTGCTGTCAAAAGCCGACCGGCAAACGCTGGACGCCTCCCTGGCGAAGGACCCGTTCTACGTCAACGGTGTGGCCGAGTTCGAAGTCATGGAATTCGCCGCGAACCGGGTGGCTCCGGGGTTTGAGAACCTGCTGGACCAGCCCGCGCCGCAGAATTAGCCAGCTCAGGGTTCGGCCTGCTCGATCAGCTTCTTCAGGCCGCCCTTGCGCGGCACCTTCACGGGCTCCGGCCAGCGCGGGGTCAGGTTGTCCCCGAGGGTGACGCCACGGATCTTCCGTCCAAAGAGTGGAAGCACCCAGTCGTTCACCCAGCGTCGTTGCCGTCGCTCCCAGTCGCGCAGCGTAATCCTCGACGGGGGCTCCCACTCCTTGAGGCTGATCTTGTGCGGCACGCCGAGGTGGTCCAGGACCTGCGCCGCCACATACTTGTGGCCGGCCTTGGACATGTGCAGGCGGTCGGCGTCCCACATCCGGCGGTCCTGCAGGGCGTCGAAGCACCAATAGTCCACCAGCACTGCTCCGTACTTGGCGGCGAGTTCCCGCACCCGTTCGTTATAGGAGGCGTTTCTCCTTTTCAGCGGCTCCAGGAGCGCGGACACCCTGACGTCGAATCCTGTGAACAGCACGACGGTGGCGCCGGTTCCGGCGAGTGTGGCCACGAGCGCCTCATACTGCTCCATGAGCGTGTCCATGTCCGTGCCGAAGTCCAGGATGTCGTTGCCGCCGGCATACAGCGTAATGAGGGTAGGTTCCAAGGCAACCGCCGGTTCCAGCTGTTCGGCGATGATGTGGCGCAGCCGCTTGCTTCTAATGGCGAGATTGGCGTATTCCCAGCCCGGCTCCGCTTTGGCGAGCCTCTCCGCCACGCGGTCGGCCCAGCCCCGCACACCGTTCGGCAGATGCTTGCTCCGGTCCCCCACACCCTCGGTGAACGAATCGCCCAGGGCCACGTACCGCCGTCGCCCATCCCGGTCCGGAAGCAAAGGATAAGAACCCACCCGGGACAAGGTACACACCCGGAGAAACGCGAAGGCAAACCGCAGATGAACGGTGACGCTCCTTCCGGGGCAGAGCGCCGGGCCTAGAGTTCGGCCTTCCCCTGCCGCCAGTACCCCATGAAGGCAACCTGCTTCCGGTCGATGCCGACGTCCCGGACGAGATAGCGCCGCAGGTCCTTGATGACGCCGGCCTCACCCGCCATCCAGGCATAGAACGGCATGGCGCCGGCGGGCACGGCCGGGTTCTTGGTGGCGACGATGGCCGCTGTGTCCATGCGCGCAGGCGTCTCCCACAGGATCTCCTGGTCGACGTTGACGTCCTCCGGCTCGGGACCGGCGGACGCGTCGGGAGACTTGATGCCCACCCAGCCCGGCACCGGGACGGCGGCCCGGACCGCTTCCTGGAGCAGCTCGCCATGCGGACGCGAGCGCCCGATCGCGGCGCCGCGCGCGAGCCAGGTGATGTCGACGTCGGCATCGGTTTCGAGATCGAGGAAGTCGCCCGCCTCCGGGACTTCCAGGAAGGCGTGCCCGGTCATGTACTTCGGCAGGCTTTCGAGGACGGCGCTGATGGCGGGAACGGCCGTCTCGTCGCCCGCCAGGAGCACGCGCTGGGCCAGGCCCGGCCGCCATTCGATGCCCGAGTAGATCTCCGCCGTAACGCAGTGCGCGGCACGGTTGTTCGGCCCGATGATGGTCATGGCATCGCCCGGGCGGGCGTTGCGCGCCCAGTTCGCTGCGGGCCCGCCGTGGCCGTCCGCATCGAAGTGCATGACGAAGTCGACGTCGATCTCGGGGTACACGGCGTCGAGCCTGGCGTGGCGGACGGTGTACGTGCGCATGGAGCCGCGGACGGCCGGATCCATGGCGAGCCATTCCTTGTACCAGCCCGTGTTCTCCATGTGGAAGGGGGGCAGCGCGAGCTGCGTGCCGTCGTCGGCAAGGGAAGGGATCACCAGCTTGATGCGCAGGTCCATGGTCCTGCCGTGCACGCCGAAGTCGCGCAGCGAGTAGCCGCCGAACGTGATGCGGCGGAAGTTTGCTCCGAGCTCCTGGACGGCGCTGACCGTGACGTCGAACGCGAGGGTCATCGGCTCGGTGGCGAGCTGCGGCATGGCCCCGGACCTTTCCCGTGCCGCGGCCTTCGTGCCTGTTCCGGCAGGGCTGTTGACTGAGCTCATGAGACCAACTCCAGGGTTGTGGGTACGGCTTTTGGGGATGCGGCGTGGTGGCGTCCGATCGGGATGATCAGCGGAGTGCCGGAAACCGGGTCCGGCAGCACGCGGGATTCCAGCCCGAAAACATCCAGGACCAGCTCTTCCGTGATCACGTCGGGGGCCCCGCCCTCGGCGACGATCCGTCCGCCTTTCAGGGCAATGACGTGGTCCGCATACCGGGCTGCGAGGTTCAGGTCGTGCAGCACGATGGCCACCGTGGTGCCGCGCTGCCGGTTGAGGTCGGTGACAAGGTCCAGCACCTCCACCTGGTGCGCGAGGTCCAGGTAGGTGGTGGGCTCATCGAGCAGGAGCACGTCCGTTTCCTGGGCCAAGGCCATGGCGATCCACACGCGCTGGCGCTGCCCGCCGGACAGCTCGTCGACGTTCCGCCCGGCGAGCTCCAGCGTTTCGGTGGCTTCCAGCGCGCGCTGCACCGCGGCGTCGTCCTTTTCTGACCAGCTGCGGAAGAAGCCCTGGTGAGGGTACCGGCCGCGGCCCACCAGGTCCCTGACCGTGATGCCGTCCGGGGCGGTGGGGTGCTGCGGCAGCAGCCCCAGGGTGCGGGCCAGTTCGCGGGCGGGCAGGGAGTGGATGTCCTTGCCGTCGAGGGTGACGGTTCCGCCGGCGGGTTTGAGCAGCCGGGACAGGCCCCGTAGCAGCGTGGACTTGCCGCAGGCGTTGGCGCCCACGATCATGGTCACCCGGCCCTCCGGGATCTCTGCCGTGAGCCCCTCAACGACGCGCCGCTGGTCGTACTGCAGCGTCAGGTCCTTCGCTTTGAGAACAGCCATGTCAGGCATCCTTTCGGTTGGCGGTGACGAGAAGCCACAGCAGGAAGGGGGCGCCGAGGGCGCCGGTGACCACGCCGACCGGCAGCGCCGTGCCGTCCAGCAGCAGCGGGGCGATGTTGGCGGCGAAGTAGTCGGCGGCCAGCACTATCAGGGCGCCTACAAAGGCCGACGCCGGGAGGCTGGCTTTGCCGGTGAAGCGGCGGGCAATGGGGCCGGCCAGGAAGGCGACGAAGGCCACCGGCCCGGCTGCCGCCGTCGCCACGGCGGCCAGCGAGACGGCGGTGAGCACCACGCCCAGCCGGGCGCGGTCCACGCGGATGCCGAGCCCGGCGGCGGTGTCATCGCCCAGCTCGATGATGCGCAGCGGGCCGGCCAGGACTGCGACGGCGGGCACGAGGACCAGGAGTGCCGCCGCCAGCACTCCGGCGCGGTCCCAGCTCGCGTGGTTGAGTGAGCCGTTGAGCCAGACCAGTGCGTCGGCCGCGGTGCGGATGTCCGTGCGGGTCAGCAGGAAATTCACCAGCGCGCCGAGTGCCGAGGCGATGCCCACGCCCGCTAGGATGAGCCGGTTGCCCGCGGCGCTGCCGCTTCCCGCCCGGGAGCCGGCGCCTCCCCTCAGCGAGCCGCTGCGGGAGATAGCGTAGATCAGCGCCGCGACGCCAAGGGCACCGCCGAGGGCAGCACCCGAAACGGCCGCGCCGGTGGCCCCGAATACAACGATGGCCGTGACGGCGGCGGCGCTGGCCCCGTAGCTGATGCCGATGACGTCGGGGCTGGCCAGCGGATTGCGGAGCATTGTCTGGAACAGGCCGCCGGACAGTCCGAAAGCAACGCCGATCATGCTGCCGATCACCGCCCGCGGCAGTTTGCTTTCCATCACGATAAAGCTGGCACCCGGAATTCTCTCGCCGCCGGTGAGGTGCGCAGTGAGGATCCGGAAGAAGTCGGGAACGGTGACGGTGTAGCTGCCGAGCAGGATGCCCGCGGCGAAGAGGATCACGACGGCGGCGCCGAGGACCGCTGTCCGGTTCAGCAGCGCCCGGCGCAGGAATGACGCGCGAACGGGCAGATAATGCCCTGTTTTCGCGGTTTTGAGGGCATTATCTGCCGGTTCGCGCTCTAGGCGGGGGGCCTCAGGTGCCCGTTCGCGCTGGGTGGTCACAGTCCGGCCCCCTTGCCGCGGCGGACGAGCCACACGAAGACCGGGGCTCCGACGAGGGCGGTCATGATGCCTGCGGGAACCTCGCCCGGCAGCAGCACCACACGACCGATGACGTCGGACACAAGGAGCAGGGCCGGGGCGAGCACCAGGGAGAAAGGGAGGATCCAACGGTAGTCCGGACCGGTCAGGAAGCGGACCGCGTGCGGGATGACGAGGCCGACGAACGCGATCGGGCCCGCGAGTGCGGTGGCTGAACCACAGAGCAGCACGATGCCCAGCGCCGTCACCGAACGTGCCAGGCCGACCCGCTGGCCGAGCCCCCGGGCAAGGTCGTCGCCGAGGGCCAGGCTGTTCAGGATGCGACCGGTGCAGAGCACGATCAGCGCGCCGGCCGCCAGGAACGGCAGGCCGGGCAGGATGACAGACCAGTCGCGGCCGGCGATGCCGCCCACCTGCCAGAACCGGAAGCGGTCCAGGGTGTCCTGGCTGGAGACCAGGATGACGTTCATCAGCGAGTACAGGCCTGCGCTGAGGGCTGCGCCGGCCAGGGCGAGCTTGACGGGCGTGGCACCGTCCCTGCCCATGGACGCAATCAGGTAAACCACGACGGCGGCCGCCGCGGCGCCGCCGAACGCGAACCAGATGTACGCGCCCAGGGAGGACGCGCCGAAAAGGTAGATGCCCGTGACCACGGCCAGGGCCGCACCGGCATTCACGCCGATGATGCCAGGATCGGCCAGCGGGTTGCGGGTCACGCCCTGCATCGCGGCGCCGGCCAGACCGAGTGCCCCACCGGCGAGCAGTCCCATGATGGTGCGCGGGATCCGGGCATGGATCACGGCGTGGTCGCCGTCGCCCGGATCGAACTGCGTCAGTGCCTGCCAGACCATGGCCAGGGAAAGGCCCCGCGCCCCCACGGCCAGCGACACTCCACAGACAACGACAAGTACGACGACGGCGGCGGCCAGCCAGGCGGCCCGCATTCCGGGGGCGCGCTTTACCTTCTCGCGAACTGGCAGCTGATGCCCCGTCAGAGCCGAAATGGGGTCGTTAGCTGCCAGTTCGCGCGGGGCGAGCGGGCCGGACGGTGAGCCGGGCATCCTGCTGCCGGCCGCCGTCGTCGTACGTGGTGTCATTGCTGGTTACTGGACCGCGTCGGCAGCTTTACCGAGCTGGGGGAGGAACGTGTCCAGCGACCACGGCAGGCTCAGGGGCGAGGCGGCCGAGATCGAGAGGGTCAGCGTGTTGTCCGAGTCGGCGACCAGGGCACCGTCCTTGATGGCGGGGATCTGGCCGAGCAGCGCGTCCTTCTTGATGGCGTCGGTGGTCTTGGCGTCCGGGACCCACGTCACGAAGATGTCGGAATCCAGTTCGTTGGCCTTCTCTGCGGACCATGCCAGGAAGAAGTCCTTGGAACCCTTGGCCTTCTCCTCCACGACCGGGGCCAGCTTCATGCCGATGGAGGACAGGAACCGCGGGCGGTTGTCGTTGGCGGTGTAGACGTTGACACCGTCGCCCTTGGCGGGCTCAAGGTTTCCGTAGATGAAGGTCTTGCCCGCGAGCTGCGGGTACTTGGCGGCCTTCTCCTTGATGGTGGCCTCGGTCTCGGAGATCAGCTTCGCTGCCTCGGCTTCCTTGCCGAGGGCCTTGCCGATGATGCTGGTGGAGTCCTGCCAGGAGGTGCCGTAGGCGACGTCGGGGTGGGCAACGACGGGAGCGATCTCGCTGAGCTTCTTGTAGTCCTCTGCGGTCAGGCCCGAGTAGGCGCCGAGAATGACATCCGGGTTGAGCTTGGCGATCTCAGTGAAGTTGATGCCGTCAGCCTCGGAGTACTGAGCGGGGGCCTTGTCCGTACCGAAGCCTGCGCCGAGCTTTTCGAGGGCGGCGTCCTTCCAGGGAGTGGAGCCTTTGTCGTTGCCGCCCCACTCGTTCTTCGGGATACCCACGGGAACCACGTCCAGGGCGATGGCGACGTCGTCATTTACCCAGGACACGGTGGCGACGCGCTTGGGCTGCTCTTTGATGGTGGTTTCGCCGAAGGCGTGCTTGATCGTCACGGGGAACTGCGAGCTGGACGATTCCGAAGCTGAGGGATCTGAAGCGGAAGCGGCCGGGCCGGTGGAGCAGCCGGTCAGCGCCAGGGCTGCGGCAGCCACAACGGCGGTGGCCTTGCCGGCGGTCTTGAGGAGGGTGCGGCGGGTGGTACCTGCGCCGGGCACACGGCCGGGGCCGGAGAAGAGGGGGGAAGTCACGGAACTCCTTAGATCAATGAAGCGAACGCGACTAAGGCTAGCCTATCCTCTCTCGAATTACGAAAGCTTTGCATCGCGTAATTCTCTGTGTCATGCCCGCATCCCGCAGCCCCCTAATACTTCGCTGGTTGAGCTTGCCGAACCTGGCCCGGCAAGCTCAATCAGAGCTCGGGTTCAGCGGTAAGAAATGCTCAGCAGGAGTGCCTTCAGGGCCTGCCCTTCGTCGCCCGCCAGCCATGCCTTGGCGGCCGCGTCGCTGGCAAAGGGCTTTTCGATGAACTGGACCTCCGCCACGAGCACATCTTTTCCGACGCGGATGATGCCGTCCTGCGCCAGGTCTGCGCCGGAGGGCGGGGCCCCGGCCGTGAGGTGCATGCGGTAGACGGAGGTGTCCGCCACCCGGTCCGCGTAGAAGGAGTAGTGCGCGGCGGGGGCCGGCTGCTTCTGCAGGCCGGGAACCGGCTGGGTTTCGAAGACGTTCCTGGTGACCGGGTGGGTCACGCCGTCAGCAACATGGCCGGAGTATATGGTTGCCTGCCGGTTGCCGTTGACGTCGTACACAGTTGCCGTGCCCGATGCCGGCGCCGCCCCCAACCCCGTGAAGAGTTCCACTTTCCATGTGGCCGGGTATTTAAAGGACACCTTGTCACCAGGGAACGTGAAGGTTGCCAGGTCAGCGGAACCGGGCGCGGCAGTGCCGGAGTCGGCAGCACCCGGCGCACCGCCCCCCGGCGCCGCAGCTCCCGGCTTCGTGCTGGCAGGTGCGGGCGAGGCCGGCGCAGGCGTGGCGGTGGCGGGCGCATCCGTGGCAGTCGCGGTGGAGGTGGCGCCGACCGCCGCCGCCGACGGGGTCGCATTGTGAGACGCCGACTCCGCGACTGCCCCGCACCCGGCAAGGCTGAGGGCGGCGGCGGCCGCCAGGGAGGTAACGAACGTGGCGCGGTGAGCAGAACGCATGATGGTGCCTTTCGTGAGGACGCCGTCAAGCTCGGCAGAGGGTGGCTCTGGCCCGCCGCGTGGGAGTGTTGATGACCCTGTGGAGCTGTGGCGAAGTTGGTGCTCACCAGATTCGCACGCGGAAATGCGCTCCCACTAGCTCGTCATCAATAAATCCATCGATTTGTTATAAAGCAAAGGCAAGGTCACGGGGGAATGGAGTCCAGCGGCGGCGGCACCCTCAGCGCAGCACGATGTCCACGGGGTTCGCCTCGGACCGCCATTGGCCTTCGGATCCGGGCCTCGGCCCAATCACGGGGGCGGTCAGCACGCCCGAGCGGTTGGTGCGCTTGTCCCGCAGGATCTCCGTGACGGAACCGAGATGCCGCGACAGGTCGATCACGTTTTCCGGGGCGGCCAGGAGCAGCTGGAAGCCGAATTCGTGCAGCGCCTTGATGCCGGCGCCGGCGAATTCCTCGGAGGCCAGGACGAACGCTTCATCCATCATCACCGTCCCGTATGTGGTGAAGCCCTGTTCGGCGATGCCCAGCTGGTAGCTCAGCGCCGCCGCCATGATGAACGCCGTGAACCGCTGCCGCTCACCGCCGGACATGGAGCCGGTGTCGGCGTGCATGAACACTTCGGTCCGCTTGCCGCCCTTGCTTCCGGCCGCCGCGTGGACTTCGCGGTGCTCCTTGCACTGGATGAACAGGTGGCCGCGGACATCCAGCACCTCGGCGCGCCAGCGCCGGTCCTCCGGGGCCTGGGAACCCAGCCGCTTCACGAGCGTTTCCAATGACTTGTAGCGGCTGGTGAGCTCGGCCTCGTCGTCCACGCTGGTGTGGGGGACTTCCCTGCCGGGCCGCGAATGACGGGTCTTCAGCGCGTTCTGGATGGCGTCCTTGAACTGCTTGGCCGTGGCCGGCAGGGTCTGTTTAATGTCCAGCTCCAGGAAGCTGCCTTCATGGAAGTTGACCTCGGAGAGAATGCCGTTGAGCGGCAGGATGCGGCTCATGATGGAGCGCCGTTCCTCGTCCAGCAGGTGCAGCAGCGTGCTGAACGATTCGTGGGTGCGTTGGTTGAAGAACTGCCGGAACTCCGCTTCCTGCGCCGGCAGGCCGTCGCTGACGATCGCGTGGTAGCGGGCTTCGAACTCACTGGCTGCGCCGATCGACGTGCCGTGGTCGGCCGAGATCGCCGTGCCCCACTCCCGCACGAATCCCTCGAAGATCCGGGTCAGCCGCTCGGACATCGCCTGTCCCCGGGATTCCGCGGCGTGCAGTTCCCCCAGCAGCTGGGTTCTGACCCGGGCGGCCAGGTTGTCCAGCTCATGCATTTCCGTCACGTCGCCGAAGCCCTCGAAGTACGGCTCCAGTGCGGCGGCGGTGGAGGCCGACGGCGGCGCCTGGGCCAGGCGGGTCCGCGCGGCTTCCAGCAGCGAATCGGCGGTGGTGAGCTGGTGGTCCAGTGCCTTGTACTCGCTCTGCAGCACCGCGGCCGCTTCGGTGCTGGACTGGTGCTTCTGGCGTGCAGCCTCGATATTGGCACGCAGCGGTTCGAGGTCGGCCTGCGCCGCAAGGGCATCCTTGAGCCGCTGTTCGATCCGGGCGAGTTCATCCGCGGCGACCGCCGCGGAGACCTGCTCCCAGGGACGGTGGTCCTCGGCCATGCGGCGCAGCGCCTCGAGCTGCCGGGACATGCCCTGGTGGGATTCCTCCCTGCTCTGGGCGAGTTCGGCTGCCTTGGCCACCTCCTGCTGCAGGTCCGCCACCTGTGCCGCGACGAGTTCCATCTTGGAGGCGTTATCGAAGCCAAGGACGTAGTCCTGGCGGCCGGTGAAGCGGTCGTCCTTCTCCACGGTGTGCCTGTTGCGCTTGACCACGCCGCCCAGGCTCAGGCCTTTCTCGAGCGCGGCAAGATCATCCGGATTTTCTACGCAGGGGTAGGCGAAGTCCAAGGCGATGCGTTCACGGATCCACTCGCTGGCCTGTGCGGCGGAGCCGCCGCTGGGCCCGGCGGCGAGGATGTCCAGCTTGGTCAGCAGATCGCCGTCGGAGACGTCCTCCACCGCCAGCGCGCCGCCGGCGAGCGGCTTGGACACATCCACGGCGCGCAGGGCGCCGCGGACGGTGTGGTCGTTCAAATAGCGCGTGACGGCGGCGAAGTGCTCGCCCGGAACCAGCAGCGTCGTGGCGAGGCTGCGCAACGCGCGCTCGGCGGCGGGCCGCCACTGTTCTTCTCCCTCGGCGAGGTCGATGAGCTCGCCGCCGAAGGGCATGAGTTCCTCGGGGACGCCCGTGGCGGCGGAGATCGCAGCGCGGTTCTCAATGCTCGACGGCGGCAGCAGGGACTTGCGCGTCTTCAGGGAGATGAGCTCCTGTTCGGCCGCAGCGAGTTCGCGTTTCTTCGTCGCATGCCCGTCAAAGGCCTCGAAGCGGAGCTCCTTCAACGTCTCCGAATCGTCCCTGAGTTCCGCGGAGCGGGCGGCGGCGAGCTCGTGCGCCTGCTCCCACCCCTCGGCCGTCCAGTCCAGCTGCAGGCCGGCATCGGCGAGCGACTGGCGGGCCGCCTCTTCCACCTGCTGGCGAAGCTTGAGGCCGACCCGGGCGTTCTCCAGCGACTGCTCGATGGAGGAGATGGCGTTGCCGCCCTGGTTGTTGTACTCAGCCTCGAGCTGGCGCAGGTCCTTGGCGAGGCTGTCACGGACGGCCCGTTCAGCGCCGAGCTCCTTGGCCTTGGCCTGCGCCCGTGCCTTGACCCGGGCGAGGGTCCTCTCGTGGACGGCGACGGCGAGCCGCTGCCGGTAGGCCTCGAATTCCTCGCCGGCAAGTTCCCGGAGCCGGTTTGCATCCAGCAGGGACTGGGCATAGTCCCTGTTCAGCTCCGGTACCGGGGCCAGCTGGTCGCGTTGCTGCCGCACGTCCTCAAGCCGCTGCCGGATGGACATCAGGTTGCTGAATTCCTCAACGACTCCGTCCGCAGCGGCCAGCGTCGCCGGCGCATCCAGCACCTGGTCGCGGAAGAACGTGTTGACGCTGCCGCCCAGGCCCTTGCCGGCCTGGATCACGCGGAGCAGCGGGAGCGCCTGGTCCGAGTTGATGCCCAGCAGCCGGCGGAACCGCTCGGCAAAGGCCTTGTGGACGTCGAACACCTGCGCGTCCGGGAAGATGCCTTCAAGTGCCGCCTTGGTGAAACGCTTCTCGGCGATGCCCTCAATGGCGGCAAGATCCAGGGGCCTGTTGTCGATCAGGTAATAACGCCCGACGCTGGACTCCGTGCCGTTCTTCGGCAGGTCAAACAGCGCAGACACCGTCACCGTGGTGCCGGCGGCGTTGTCGAACGTCAGGGCGACGGCGGACCACGTGGCACCGGGGCGCTGGAACGCGCTGGCCGAGCCCTCCCCCACAGCCTTGTCGCCCACCTTGCCGCGCATGTACGTGAAGGTGGTCCTCTTGTCCTCCACGGCCCCGCCGGAACGCTGGGCTGCCGCCTCGTTGGAGCGCGGGCGGGCGTCAAACACGCGCAGCATGGCATCGAACAGCGTCGACTTGCCGACGCCCGAGTTGCCGGTCAGGAGCGTGCCGTTGCGGTCCACATGCATCGTGTGGGCGCCGTGGAACGTGCCCCAGTTGACCACCTGCACCAGCGCCAGGCGCATCTGGCCGGGGTTGGTGAGTTCACCCATCGGCAGCATGGTTGCGATGCTCACTTGCCGCTCCCTTCGGCGTCGCCGTCGTCCTCAGTGTCCGCCGCTTCATCGGCTTCGACAGGCTCAACCAGCGGGCCGTCGTCGAGCTCCAGCATCGCTTCCGTGCCGGCGGGGTCTGCCGTTGCTGCCACCAGCGCTTCGATCTGGGCCGGGATGTCGCCGATGTTTTCGAAGGGGAGAGCCAGCGGGAGGGCGTTGGAGATCGTGTAGACGTCGTCCAGGCCGGTGGTGAGGAGGAGTTGGCGGGCGAGGAGCTTTGTGATGGCCCGGTTCACCACGTCCGAGTCGCGGAGGGCGTCCTGCTGGCCTGCCGGCTGGTAGTGCGCCACGAGTTCGGCGATTTCTTCACGCGTGATGGTGGGGTCGGTCTGGGCTGTGACGTGGCGGTCCAGCAGCAGCCGGAGGCGGAGCAGCACGATGGTCTCCACCCGGCTCAGGGCACGTTGCTGGCGCAGGATGCTGGAACGTGCGCTTCCTCCGATGGCCTCGGGGTCGACCGGCCGCAGGACAGCGATCTTGCGCTCGTGGTCCAGCTGCAGGGTGAGGAACAGTTCGGAGAGCCTGCTGCGGAGGATGAGCTGGTTGTCCAGCAGTGTGGTCCACAGCTTTTCGTCGCGTCCGCCGTCGACATAAGGGCCTTTCAGGAGCTTCACCAGTGCCTGGCGCACCTTCATGGGGAGCACGCCGGTATCACCGGGGAACAGTGCCGCACCGTCGACGAAGGTGTCCCGGGGGCGGACCGGGAAGGGATCGGTCCGGGTTTCGGCAGGCTCTGCCGGAGGGGCTTCGGTTTCGGTGGGCTCAACCGCCGGGGCGGCCGCCGTCGTCATCTCTTCAGTCATCAGAATCCTTCGTGAGGGTGACCACCGGAAGGTAGGCCTTGCGGGTGGTGCCGTCGATCTGTTCAAACTCGACGGCGTCCCAGGCTTCGCGGTCGAAGCCGGCGCCGTCGTGGAGGGCGTGCGAGAGCAGAGCCCGGATGGAGTTGATGTGCCGTTCCTCGGGAGGCAGCTGCCCCCACGCCTCGGCAAGGGACGCGGCGCCCGCCATGGCTGCCCGGATGGCCTCCGGGTTCGCCTTGCCGGTGCGCGGCGAGCGCACGCGGTCGGAGTCGCTGAAGGCGATCGGATCCGCGAGCTTCGGCGGGGCCGCGAATTCGTCGGGATCGAACAGCTTCACCATGGCCAGCGATTCGAAGCCTGCGTTGAAGAGCACTGGACCGGGGACGAGGCCTGGCCGCTCACGCTCGTACGGCAGTCCGCGGATGGCCTGTTCGGCTTCGCGCAGCACCTTGCGGAGCCGGACGGACTGGCGGAAGTCATCACTTTGGACGTAGGTGTTCAGGCTCTCGCTGAGCTTGCCATAGATGCGCTGGATCTGGCTGTGCTGGTGGCGAAGCTCGGCCACGAGGTTCTTCAGAGTTTCGCGGTCCTCCGCTGAGAGGTCGTCCGCGAATTGCCGGCTCAGCACCTCTCCGATCGCCGAGCGGAAGCGCAGCTGCTGCTGCGGATCATCCAGGAAGGCCGTGAAGGAACGGAAGGTCCTGCCCTCCGGGCTTTGCCGCAGCCGCTTGTCCGCTTCCAGCACCTGGGCCATGGTGGCGCCCTTGGTCAGCGATTCCTCGATGATCTGGTTGCGCAGCTCGCCCACAAGCTCCTCGATGCGGTCTCGCATCTTCTTGTAGTCGGCGGGCAGGCTGGCCGCGAGGTCCAGGATGTTGCCGGCGGCTTCCACGGCCTCGTCGTCATCGAGCAGCCCGTCAAAGTCCCCTGAGCTGATGTCCTGGATGAGCTGTTGACGCTCCTCGATCTCCTCCTCCAGGGACTCCAGCCGGGCGCTCTGGTCCGGGTTGGTTTCGTTGGCGAGCTTCTCCACGTCGCCCAGCAGCGTGCCCAGCCGGGAACCGTTCAGCGTGGAACGTTCGCTGGAAAGACTGTCCAGGAAGGCCAGCACACGGGCGGCCGGTTCCGTGACCTCGTACACGATCTGTCCGGACTGGTTCCGTCGCGTCAGGAACTGCTTGCGCGTCCATTCATCGCCAAAGGTCTTCCCGTTGGCCGCACCACCCAGCCCCGGCTCCTGGCGGCGGAGCTGCTCAAGGAAGGAGTCGACGTCGGCATGGAACTCTTCCAGCGGAAGCTGCGGCCGGGTCCTGGTGAAGGACGCCTGCAGCACGGCAATCACCCAGGGGGCGGAGCGCGTGAGCGCCCAGGCGGGCCCCTTGGTTAGGAGCTCAAGGTCCCGGAGCCGTGCGCTGATGGCGTCAGCGGAAGACGCGGCAAACCGGGGCACACACTCTCCTAAGCTGCGTCGGGGATGGTCTGGGCAGGGGGAAACCCGAAAACTGCCAACTACAAGGTTAACGCAGAGCCTCTTTCCGCCGGTGCGCGCCGGCGCGCCCCTGCGCCACCCCGGACGGACAGCGGCCGCTGCCGTCCCCGCTGCCTGCCGCATAACGAAACCACTGTGACCGGTGAGGATTCTGAGACAAGGCCGTGACCTACGCAGCAGTATGATTTCGATCCCGTATCAACCGGCTCGACCCGCCTGCGAGGCTGTGGCTGGACCGCGCCTCCGCACCCTACGCTCGTGCTACTGATCAACCGCAGCAACGGCGCAGGGGGAAACATGCAGTTTGACCTAAGTGCAGTGGAGAACGCCACCTTGGTGTTCATCGGAACGCTGGTTTTTGCTTTGGCACTGGTTCTGTTCGTGGTGGTGGCGGCAATGACCGCCCTCGTTCTGGTAGGGGTGGGGCGGCTGGCATGGCTGGTTGTCGCCGGCACGCTGCTGGGCCTGGTCCACGGCATCAACCACGTGTGGGACCGGCTGGTCCACCACGCTTCCACGGTTGAGTTGCCGGGTGATTTTGCGGGTCAGCCTTCCCCTAGCACGGGTACTTACCCGCGGGTAGCATTGAGGGACAGCTGAAGGGTTCTCCACCCGCGGCGGACCCAGGGCTTGAGCCGGTCACCGGTTAGAGGAGATGCCCCGTGAGCTCCGCCACTGAGAGTCCCGCCACTGACGGCCGCGTCACCCGGCCCCAGGCCGGCGCCATCACGCCCATCGACAGTCCGGCGTCGGAAACGCCGGTGGCCGCCGAGAAGATCGGCTCCGGTGCATCTGCCGGGGATGCCAGAGCCGTCGCCGAGGCGGCCCGCGAGACGGCGTGGGAGCAGCCGAGTTTCGCCAAGGGCCTGTACCTCGGCAGCTTCGACCTCAGCCTCATCCACCCCTGGCCGGCAGCCAAAGCCGATGACGTGGAGCGCGGCGAGGCTTTCATGGAGCAGCTCACGGCGCTGTGCCGGACGATGTCCGGGCGGGTCATTGAGCGCGATGCCAAGATTCCGGACGAGTACCTGAAGGCGCTGGCTGACCTAGGCGTGTTCGGCATGAAGATCCCGCGGGAGTATGGCGGACTGGGGCTTTCGCTGGTGTACTACGGCCGGGCGCTGGGGCTGCTGGGCTCGGTGCACCCCAGCCTGGGCGCGCTGCTCTCCGCCCACCAGTCCATCGGGGTGCCGGAACCGGTGAAGGTGTTCGGCACTGCCGAACAGAAGCGGGAATACCTGCCGCGCTGCGCTGCCGGCGCCATTACCGCATTCCTCCTCACAGAGCCCGACGTCGGCAGCGATCCCGCCCGGATGGGCAGCACCGCTGTCCCCACGGACGACGGCGACGCGTACATTCTGGACGGCGTGAAACTCTGGACCACCAACGGCGTGATCGCGGAGCTTGTTGTGGTGATGGCCGTGGTGCCGCGGCACAGCACCGCCGACGGCACGGTCCACAAGGGCGGCATCACCGCCTTCGTGGTGGAAATGGACTCGCCGGGCATCACCGTGGAAAACAGGAATGCCTTCATGGGCCTTCGGGGCATCGAAAACGGTGTCACCCGCTTCCACCAGGTGAGGGTTCCGGCAGCCAACCGGCTGGGCCGCGAGGGCCAGGGCCTGAAGATCGCACTGACAACGCTCAATACCGGACGGCTTTCGCTTCCGGCCCTGTGCGTTGCCACCGGGCGCTGGAGTTTGAAGATCGCCCGCGAATGGTCCAATGCGCGCACCCAGTGGGGCCGGCCGGTGGGCAGGCACGAGGCCGTGGGCAAGAAGATCGCATTCATTGCCGCCACGGCGTTTGCCCTGGACGCTGTCTTTGAACTGTCCGCCGAGATGGCCGACGCCGGGCAGAAGGACGTCCGCATCGAGGCCGCCCTCGCCAAGCTGTGGTCGACGGAAATCAGCTACCGGATAGCAGATGAGCTGGTGCAGATCCGTGGAGGCCGGGGTTTCGAAACCGCGGATTCGCTGGAGGCCCGGGGCGAGCGCGCCGTGCCCGCGGAGCAGCAACTGCGTGACCTGCGGATCAACAGGATCTTCGAAGGGTCATCGGAGATCATGAAGCTGCTGATCGCCCGTGAGGCCGTGGACGCCCACCTGGCCGCCGCCGGGGATCTGGCCTCCGCGGACGCCAGCCTGTCAGACAAGGCGAGGGCCGCCGTCGGGGCCTCCGGCTTCTACGCGAAGTGGCTGCCGAAACTGGTGGCGGGAGCCGGGATGGACCCCCGCTCCTACAGCGAGTTCGGCCGGCTCGCCAAGCAGCTGCGCTTTGTGGAACGGTCCTCACGGCGGCTGGCCCGGCAGACGTTCTACGGCATGGGGCGGTGGCAGGCCAGACTGGAGCACAAGCAGGCATTCCTGGGACGGATCGTGGACATCGGCGCCGAGCTCTTCGCCATGGCCGCGTGCTGCTCGCGTGCGGAGATGCTGCTGCGAACGGCTCCCGAGCAGGGCGCCACGGCGTTCGAGCTGGCCGAGGCCTACTGCGAGCAGGCCCGCGTCCGCGTGGACGAATACTTTGACCAGCTGTGGCGGAATACGGACGACGGCGACCGCGAACTGTCACGCAAGGTTCTCGCCGGGGATTACGTGTGGCTGGAAGCCGGGGTACTGGACCAGTCCGAAGGCACCGGGCCATGGATCGCCGACGCTTCGCCGCACGCGTCCGCTAAGGAAGACCTGCACCGAAAGTACCGCTAACCGGGGAAGGAATCCGGTTGCATCCAGGAAGGGCGGCACGAAAACCCAGATAGTAAGCATCCTTGCTACAAAGCATTGAACGGAGTTAGCTAGAAGTGAGGCCAGCGCCTTGGCCTCGGCATTGCGTTGCCCGGCTTAGACCGTGAGCCTGGTCCGTTCAATGAAAGTGAGGCGTTCGATGAGCAGCCCAATCAGTTCCGAGGACAGACGCCCCCGGCACATGCAGTCAGGCCGCAGGCCCGACGAAACCCCGGTGTACGACGCCACCCAGTCACGCGAGGGGGACACACGGGAAGCGGACACCGTCGCACGGGACACTGACACAAGCACCAGGGCCATGACCACTCAGGCGCCCTACGCCGAGCGGGACTATGCTCCGGACCCGGAGGGCGACGACGCGCGGCCGCACTCCGACCCCAACCTCGCCTCACGGGAGACCGCGATCGCCCGCGAAAAGGAGGCTTTCGGCGGGGTCAAGGTGGGCTCGGCGTTCTTCGGCTGGCTGGCGGCCACAGGCATGGCCGTGTTGCTGACGGCCCTTGTGGCGGCAGCCGGAACGGCCGTGGGGCTCGCCACCAATCCCGACGTCAATGCCGCCATCGGCCAGGCGGCGTCGAACGAGACGGTGGGCCTCGTGGGCATCATCGTGCTGCTCTTGATCCTCTTCGTCTCGTATTACAGCGGAGGCTACGTGGCCGGGCGGATGGCGAGGTTCAACGGCGCCAAGCAGGGCCTGATGGTCTGGATCTGGGCGCTGATCGCCGCCATCATCGTCGCCGTCCTCGGCATGATCGCCGGCGAACAGTTCAATATCCTCGCGCAGCTGAACAGTTTCCCGCGGATTCCGGTGAACGAAGGCCAGCTCACCACAACCAGCATCATCGCCGCCGTCGTGGTCGCGGTGGTCGCTTTGGTGGCCGCCGTCGTGGGCGGCATGGCCGGCATGCGCTTCCACCGCAAGGTGGACCGCGCTGGCTTCACGCCGACGGCCGACTACGAGGAGCACTAGGAGCCACGGCACAGTGGGTCCCCCGTACCGCGCCCTGCAGGGCCCCGTCCGGACCGGCTAGGCCTGGTGAAGGACGACGGCGCCGGCGTCAAAGTAGTACCAGCGGCGGTCCACCCTGAGGAAGCGGCTGGTTTCGTGCTGGACGCCCCGTTTGCCGTCCTGCCTGAAATGCGCCGTAAACTCCACCAGGCCCTGGTTGTCCAGCGGGCCGCCGCGGCTCGTGGAGACGATGTCCAGCCGGCGCCACTCCAGCCCGGGATCCAGGTCCAGATCGGTGGGCCGGGTGTCCGGGTGCCAGGTTTTCAGGAGGTATCCGGCATCCAGGAGAACGAACGCACTGTACCGGGAGCGCATGAGCTGTTCGGCCGTCGCGGCGTCCGCGGCCCCGCTGTGGAAGCGGCCGCAGCAGTCGGCGTACTGCTCTCCGGAGAGGCAAGGACAGTTGCCGGTAAAGGTCTGGGACTGGCTCACGAAGTTCCCTGAAAGTGTGGAGTAAATTGCTGATCTCGACTATATGCCTAAGACGACAGGCCCGTCCGGTAACAGGTTCGAAACAACACCCGCCCGGCCTTGTCATGCGGGCATGTCGGCAGTAAATAGTCCGTAAGGTGGTAAAGGCTGTTGCATGTGGGCAATGAATGCCCCGGCTTGCAGCAGCGGTGGGTTAGGAGGGTGAAGTGGAAGATCCGACAACGGTTGCACTGAACCTGACGTTTTTCGGCACGGTGTTCGTGGCCCTTCTCATGTCGCTTGGGCTGTTCATTAGTTTCATCGTCATGCTCGTAATCGCCGGCTTCAGCCGCCTGCTCGTGCTGATCGTGATGGCCCTGTTCGGCAGGATCCCCAGGAACGACACCGTCGAAGTTGTGCGGCTGCCGGCCGACACGAAATCTAGGGAGGCGCTGCCTCCGAAGCCTGCGAAGGAACCCCGTGCCCCGCGCCCGGTCCGCGCACCGCGTCCTTCCGTGGACTGGAAGACACTGATGACCCGCGCCGGCCTGCAAAGCGCGCTGCGCACCGCCGTCGCCCATCACCCGCTGCTGACTGCGGCACGCCCGGTGCCGCCTGTCCTCGCGAAGGACTGGGCAGAGGCGGTTGCCGCTGCGGACGCCCGGGCCGTGGCCCGGGCACGGGAGACTGCTCCGGTGCTCGACATCCCGGTCCCGGAGGCGCCCGTCACAGGGGTGGGAGAAGTGGTGAAGGTGGCCCCGCTCGTGGAGTCAGCGCTGCACGGCGGCGAAGGCGCCAACGCCAGTCCGGTCCCGCCCCGGCCGACCCGCGCGCCCGGGGCGGGCGCAAGCGGACCAGATGCGGCAAAGGCCGCCGGGACTGCGCCGCAGGTCCAGCCGGTCCAGTCCTCTCTCGCCGCCTCTGCCCAGCCGCCGCGGCCGGCGAAAAAGCCTACAGATGTCGGGCACATGGCCGTCCTGGACACGGGATCCATGGTCTCGCTGGCGCAGCATACGGAAAACCGCGTCCGGTCCTAAGCACCGATCTTGAGCCATAGACCCCGGAGCCGCCTCCAGGGGTTAGGCTGGCAATGTCATCGCAATCCGCCGGCTTGCGGCGGGGAAGTCTGGGGGGACCATGAAGACCCTGTTTGACCTGTCATTTACCAAATTTGTAGCGCCGTCCATCGCCAGGATCGTGTACATACTGATCATGGTGGCGCTGGGCATCGCCTACCTCGCGTTCGTCATCGGCGCCTTCGCCAGCCGGAACGTGGCTATGGCCCTGCTCGTCATGATCGTGATCGGACCGCTGTTCGTCCTGATCTACCTGGCCTTGGCACGAATCGGGCTGGAATCCCTGGTGGCTGGCATACGCACCGCCGAAAACACCGCTGAGCTCCTTCGCCTCCAGGGCGGCACGCCTCCGGGCGGAACGTTCCAGGGCTCGGCCGGCGCCCCGAGCAGTCCCTACGGCTGGGGCCCCGCGGGCAACCAGCCTCCGGCACCGCCGCAGAATTACCAGCCGCCCGCCGGGTAGCCCTTCGAAGGGCCGGGACTTTTCGGAGCTTGTGGGGCTTCCGAAGTGTGGCCTGACGGGCAACTGTGGCATTGACGGCTTCGCGGGCTCGGCGTAAACCTGTCAAAGGGGACCAGCCCGCAGAACCGAGCAGAATCGCAAATGCCATGTCCAAGGTGATTTACAGGCGCCGCAAGTCCGCCGGGCCCGCGCCGCATCCGGAGGAACCCACGTACGGTCCGCTGACCAGTGCGGAGTTGCAACTCGCGGTACGGAACCATTCGATGCCGCTGGAGGCGCTCCGTGAGGATGTCACGCCGCCCGGGCTGCACTACGTACTGACGCACTTCGACATACCGCACGTGGATCCGGCGGCCTGGCACGTGAGGATCGGCGGCGCCGTCGAACGGGCCGTGGAACTGGGGCTGGCCGCCCTGAAGAGGGATCCGGCGATCAGCGTGCCGGTCACGCTCGAATGCGCCGGCAACGGGCGTTCACTCCTGAGGCCGAGGCCGCTGAGCCAGCCCTGGACGCTCGAAGGCGTGGGCACGGCCGTATGGACGGGAGTTCCTCTGGCCTACCTTCTGGGAAAGGCCGGGATTGAGCCGGAGGCCACCGAGGTGGTGTTCACCGGCCTGGACGAAGGAATCCAGGGCGGCGTCCGCCATCACTATGCACGCAGCCTGCCCATTTCGGAGGCCCTCCGCGCCGACGTGGTGCTGGCCTACAAGATGAACGGCGCCGACCTGCCACCGCAGCACGGCTACCCGCTGCGGCTGGTGGTTCCCGGCTGGTACGGCATGGCGAGCGTCAAGTGGCTGCACTCCATCCAGGTGGTGGCCTCGCCATTCCAGGGTTTCCAGCAGGCGGTCGCGTACCGCTACCAGCACACCGCGGAGGACGCCGGCACTCCGGTGACGCGGATGAGGGTCCGCGCGCTGATGCTTCCACCGGGTGTCCCGGACTTCTTCACACGCCGGCGGCACCTGCCGCGGGGCCCGGTGATGCTGCGCGGCCGCGCCTGGTCCGGCGAGGGCCCGGTGACGGGCGTGGAGGTCGGCGTCGACGGGCACTGGATGCCCGCGCAGCTGGACAGGCCGGCCGGCGCCTATGCGTGGTGCAGCTGGAGCCTCCCCTGGGTGGCAGACCCCGGCGAGCATGAACTGGTATGCCGCGCAAGAGACGCTACGGGCGCCGTCCAGCCGCTCGAACAGCATTGGAATTATCAGGGCATGGGCAACAATGTGGCCCAGTGCGTCCGCGTGACCGTTGAGTAGGCAGGGAGCCGTTCAGCGCCCTTCATAGTCACTGAGCACCGCGCCGCCGTTAGTGCATGTGGCTTCCGCCGTTGATGTCGATGGTGGTGCCGGTCAGGTAGGCCGAGTCCTCGGAAGACAGGAACGTGATGACGGCGGCGACTTCCTCGGTGGTGGCGTTGCGGCCCAGGGGGATGCCGGCGTTGATGGCGGCCTCCTGTTCCTCGGTGCTT
Organism: Arthrobacter sp. GQ119; assembly: GCF_059759125.1. Classification (NCBI taxonomy): domain Bacteria; kingdom Bacillati; phylum Actinomycetota; class Actinomycetes; order Micrococcales; family Micrococcaceae; genus Arthrobacter; species Arthrobacter sp. GQ119. Next base: position 23,361 of record NZ_JCAXEA010000019.1, read on the forward strand.
CCCACGCGGATGTTGGTGTCCACGGCACCGGGGGTGATGGCGTTGACGGTCACGCCGGTGTCACCGAGTTCGCGGGCCAGGGCCTTGGTGAAACCGAGGATCGCGGCCTTGGCGGCGGAGTATGGGACCTTGCCGAACACCCCGCCGCCGCGCTGGGCGGAGACGGAGGACATGTTCACGATCCGGCCCCAGCCGTTGTTGGTCATGTCCGGCAGGAAGGCCTTGGTGACGAGGTAGGTGCCGGTGGCATTGACGTCCATCACCTTGTGCCACAGCTCCAGGGTGGTCTCCAGGAACGGCGCCGGTGAGGTGATGCCGGCGATGTTCGCGAGGGCGCCCACGGGAGGGAGGGTGCCGGCGCCGACCTCGGCCGCCACTGCCTTGTGGGCGGCGTTGACGGAGCCTTCGTTGGCGACGTCAATCTCGTAGCCGAAGGCCGGGACGTTGAATTCGTTGCCGATTTCGGCGGCGACCTTCGCGGACTTCTCGCCGTCGAGGTCCAGGATCACCACGCCCCAGCCCTGGCTGGCGTAGCGGCGGGCGGTGGTGAGGCCGATGCCCCGGTCAGAGGTTGCCCCGGTGAGGACGGCGGTGCGCTGGATGGTGGTCATGATGCTCCTTGGGTTGCTTGATGTGCTTTTGGGGTCGGTTCAGATGAGGTCGGTGATGAAGCTGGCGGCCTTGGCGGCGGCGGCCGGGCGTTCGTCGTGGGTCACGTCGCGGGTTTCAAGTTCGAGGGAGAAGTGGCCCGTGTAGCCCTGTTCTGCCAGCGAGCGCAGCCCTCCGGCGAAATCAGTTAGCCCGTTGCCGATGCTGAGGTTGAGGTTGCCCGGCACGGCATCGCGCAGGTGAACGTGGGCAATCCGGCCCTTGTGGCGGCGCAGGTACTCCTGCGGGTCCTCGCCGGCGGCAACGATGTGGCTGAAGTCCATAACAATTCCGACGCCGGAGCCCGCCAGCCGCTGTGCCAGCGCTTCTGCGCGGTCCAGGTTCCAGCAGAACCGCAGGAAGTGTAGCGATTCGGTCCAGAGCTTGACGCCGGACTCCGCCGCCCGCCGGCTGGCCCGGACCAGCTGGGCTGCTATTTCGTCCAGATCCTCCTCGAGGCTCCGGACCGGCTCATGGCTCAGCCGGCCGCAGGGAAGCACCAGTGCCGTTGCCCCGGTTTTGGCTGCCAGCGTGAGCAGGGCGTCAAGGTGACGGCCCCGCGCGGCCTGACGGCCGCCGTCGAGCACTGCGTTGAGATCCCCGATGTCCCCATTGACCGAACGGACCAGCAAGCCGGACTCGGCCACGTCTTTGGCCACTGCGGTGACGGCATGCCCGTCCAGTTTATAGGGAACGTGGTTGCAGACCCCGGGAAGGGCCCCGAGGTCGATCTCCTCGAAACCCAGCCCCGCAATGGTCCGCAAGGCGGTGGGAAGGTCCTGGTGCCTGAAGCTGATGGATGAGCATCCGAGTCGGGAATGGAACATCGTCGTTGATCCTCTGGTTGTTCGTGCCCGGCAGGCAGGGTAGTGATGGCCACCACAGTAGCCGGGTTGACTGTTAACAGTCAACCTCCTAGGTTAACTGTTGACACTGAGCATGACCGCGGTCACACTGGGTCCTATCGTGTTAACAGTCGACAGCGCTGGACGCTGATTCAGCCGCTCTTCGAAAGGGAACCACCATGAGCAACGATGCTCTGAATATGCGCGGGCCGGTCCACGGCACCAAGGACGCCAAGAGGGTCGCCATCGGCTCGGGCGTTGGCGCAGTAATCGAGACCTACGACTTCATCGGCTTCGGCACCGCGGCCGCCCTGTACTTCGGGACGGCTTTCTTCCCCACGGATGACCCGGTGACCGGCACCCTGGCCGCCTTCGCCACCCTCGGCGTCGGCTTTGCCGCCCGGCCGCTGGGCGGCATCATCGGCGGCCATCTGGGCGACAAGGTGGGACGCAAGCCCGTCCTGGTCACCTCGCTCATCCTGATGGGCGTCGCCACCTTCCTGATCGGGCTGCTGCCCACGTACAGCCAGGTGGGCCTGCTGGCTCCGGCGCTGCTGGTCTTCGTCCGCATCGTCCAGGGCCTGGCCTTCGGCGCGGAATGGGGCGGAGCGATCCTGATGAGCTACGAGCACGCACCGTGGAAGGCCAAGGGCAAGTACACCGGCATCGTCCAGGCCGGCTTCCCCGTAGGACTGCTGTTGGCCAACCTGGTGTTCCTGGTCAGCGTGAACCTCGGCGGCGAGCTCGCCTGGCGCATCCCCTTCCTTGCCAGCATCGTGCTGGTGGTCGTCGGCCTGATCATCCGTTCCAAGGTTCCTGAGTCCCCCGTGTTTGATGAAGTCAAGGACAGCGGCGACATCGTGAAGTCCCCGATCGTCGAGGTCATCAAGACGGATTGGCGCAACATCGTGAAGGGCATCGGCCTCCGCGTTGCGGAGACCGCCGGCTACGCCGTGTCCATCACCTACATGATTTCCTACCTCCACACCGAACAACTGGCCGACAAGACCCAGACCCTGGTGGCGCTGTGCATCGCATCCGCCGTGGGCATCTTTGCCACCGCAGCCTGGGCGCGCCTGACCGACAAGATCGGCCGCCGCCCCGTGTACGTCTGGTCCTGCGCATTCGCTCTGCTGTTCGCCATTCCGATGTTCCTGCTGGTAAACACCGGCCTGTTCGTCTTCATCATCGCAACGATTATCATCTCCTACGCAGTCTGCCAGAACTCCCTCGCCGGAGCCCAGGGCGCATGGTTTCCGGAGCTGTTCCAGGCAAAGACCCGTGCATCCGGCGCATCCCTGGCCTACCAGATCTCCGCCATGGTTTCCGGCTTCACGCCTTTCGTCACCACCCTGCTGTTCGTCAGCTTCGGCTGGATGGGCCCGGCCATGCTGTTCGGCCTGTACGCGGCGATTGGCCTCTGGGCGGCCGTCGTCACCCGCGAGACCTGGGGCATGCGGGAACGCCAACTCGCCGATGAGATCACGAAAAGCACACCCCAGTCGGTGAACGCCTGATGACCGCCATCAACGAAATCAGCACGCAGGAACTGCACTCCCGCGGACTCTCTGAGAAGGAACGAATGAGCACGGAAACAGCCACAGAACGCCGCGAGCGCGTCGGTGCCGCCGCCTACCGCATCCGGCACCACGCCCTGACCATGGGCGAAGTCCAGGGCCAGGGGTACGTGGGACAGGCACTCGGTGCGGCGGACATGCTCGCCGCCGTCTACTCCGACCAGCTCCGCTTCCGGGCGGACGACCCCGAGTGGGAGGAGCGCGACCGGTTCCTGCTCTCCACAGGGCACTACGCCATCGGGCACTACGCGGCCCTGGCCGAGGCCGGCGTCGTCCCCGTCGAGGAACTCGAAACCTACGGATCTGACGATTCCCGGCTCCCCATGTCCGGCATGTCCACCTACACCCCCGGCATGGAAATCTCCGGCGGGTCGCTCGGCCACGGACTGACCATCGCCGTCGGCATGGCCCTCGGCTTGCGGCATCAGGGCTCCGGTGCCCGCGTCTACAACTTCCTCTCCGACGGGGAACTGGACGAAGGCTCCACCTGGGAAGCAGCCATGGGCGCCCACCACCACCAGCTCGGCAACCTCACCGCCATGGTTGACATCAACGCCCTGCAGGCCGACGGCAAGACCGACACAGTGCTCCGCACCGAGCCGATCACCGAAAAATGGGAAGCCGCCGGCTGGTACACCCAACGGGTGGACGGTAACGACCTGGGCGCGCTGCTGGAGGCATTCGACAACGCCGCCGCCCAGGCCGCCGCAGTGGGACGACCCTCCGTGATCCTCTGCGACACCAAAGTGGGCCGCGGCGTGCCGCTGCTGGAAGAACGCGAGAAGGCGCACTTCATGCGCATCGAAGAACACGAGTGGCAGCTCTGCCGTGAGCAGCTGACCGCAGGATACGAAGGAAAGGCCGCCCGATGAGCACCGCCACCGCAGCGACGACCACCGCAGTGAAGGGCACCGTCGCCACGAGCACAATTCCCAAGCTCAAGACATCCGCCATGATCGCGTCCTTCGCCGATCCCGGCCAGAAGACCAGCCCGGCCCCGTTCGGCCACGCCCTGGTGAAGGCCGCACAGGAAAACGACAAGATCGTTGGCCTCACCGCGGACCTGGGCAAGTACACGGACATGCACATCTTCGCGAAGGCCTTTCCGGAACGGTTCTTCCAGATGGGCATGGCCGAACAGCTGCTCTTCGGCGCAGCGGCAGGCCTCGCCGAAACGGGCCTGGTGCCGTTCGCCTCCACCTACTCCGTGTTCGCTGCACGCCGCGCCTACGACTTCCTCTGCCTCGACGCCGCCGAACCCAACCTGAACGTCAACATCGTCGGCGGCCTCCCTGGGCTCACCACCGGCTACGGGCCCAGCCACCAGGCAACCGAGGACATGGCGATCTTCCGCGGCATGCCCAACCTGACCATCGTCGATCCCTGCGACTCCCTGGACATCGAGCAGGCCGTGCCGCAGCTCGCGGCCAGCGATGGACCCACCTACCTGCGCCTGCTCCGCGGCAATGTCCCCACCGTACTGGACGAGTACGACTACACCTTCGAACTGGGCAAGGCCAAGGTGCTGCGCGGAGGCAACGACGTCGTCTTCGTCTCCAGCGGACTCATGACCATGCGGGCCCTGCAGGCAGCTGACGCGCTGGCGGCGCACAAGGTGGACGTCGCCGTCGTCCACACCCCCACCATCAAGCCGTTCGACGCCGCAACCGTCCTGGCCGAAATCAACACCGACCGGCTCGCGGTGACCCTGGAGAACCATAGCGTGGTGGGCGGGCTGTTCGAGACCGTCGCCTCGGCAGTTGTTACTGCCGGCTTGGGGAAGCGTGTGGTGCCGGTGGCCCTGCCGGACGAATTCCTCGACGCCGGCGCCCTGCCCACGCTGCACGAGCGTTACGGCCTGTCCGTACAGCGGATCGTGGCCAAGGTCCTTGCAGAACTCGGCTGACCAGGCCGACCGGGCGCAAGAAGCGCGGGGACGGCACCTGCCGTCACCCGCGCTTCTGCCGTACCATCTACTGTTAACAGAGCGTCTGTAAACAGTCGACCACCAACATTGGGGAGAACCATCGATGCCCGCGCCAACAGCGTCCCTGCTGGGACTGCAAAAGAAGAGCCTTCGCGAGCAGGCGCTGGCCGCGTTGCGCGCCGCCATCACCAGCGGCGCCCTGGAACCCGGCCGCCATCTGGTGGAAACCGAGCTCTCCGACATGCTGCAGATCAGCCGCGGAACCCTCCGCGAGGCCCTTCGCCAGCTCGAACAGGAAGGCCTGCTCACGGCAGGCCCGCGCGGCCGCCTCTCGGTCCGCAACCTCGATGCCAAGGAAATCCGCGACATCTACTCCGTGCGGGCTGCCCTCGAATCGCTGGCGGCCCGTACCCTGTGCGAACTGCCGGACCGGCAGCACGTCATCGATTCGCTCCGCGCCGCCATCCAGGCGATGGAGGACGCAACCAAGGGCACCCTCGAGGAGCGGATCGAATCCGATCTCGAATTCCACCGCACCATGTGCCGCCTCACGGGCAACGAGACCCTGCTTCACTCCTGGGAAGCGCTGGAAGGGTCCATCCGGATGTCCATCATGTTCGCCGGGCTGGAAAAAGGCGTCAAGAACATGAGCGTCGCCCGCCATCACGACATCGTGGCCACGATCGAAACCGGCGATGCCACCTTGGCCCGCAACACAATCCGCGAACACATGGACTCTGCCGCAGCCGTACTGGTGGCCTAGGCTTCTGGCCCCCGGTGGCGTGCTACTCAGCCGGCGCGTCAGTCCTCCCCGTACGACTCGCCGGAGACGCGTTTAGGAACCGGGCTGCGGGGGTATCTGGACAATGCACACTTTCGGGGCAATGCATCCTTTCAGGACAATGTCCCGTTCAGGACAATGCACAACTCAGACTAATCGGCCACGGAAAGGCGGTGGTCATGAAACGCCATACTTCAGCCAGCTGGGCCACAGGACAGACCATCGAAGACGCGACCCTGGACATCCTCATCCCCACGCGCAACAGACCGGCGGAACTGGCCGTCACACTCGCTGGCCTGGCCGCTCAACCCGGCCCCATTTTCCGCCTGGTAGTCAGTGACCAGTCAGACGGGCAACCCGTCTGGGACAAGGCGCCGGTCTCTGCCATCGTGCGCGTGCTCAGGGCGCAGGGGACGGAAGTCGGGCTGCTCCGGCACCTGCCCCGCCGGGGCCTGGCAGAACACCGGCAGTTCCTCCTCGAACAGGCGATCACACACAAGGTGCTCTTCCTCGATGACGACGTGTGGCTGGAGCCCGGCGCCCTGGGAAGGATGAGCGATGCACTGGACGAGCTCGGCTGCGGCTTCGTGGGCATGGCACCCCAGGGCCTTTCGTATCTTGCTGACCGCAGGCCCGAGCAGACCGGGGCTTTTGCTGCCTGGGAAGGGCCCGTGATGCCGGAACGCATCAGGCCGGATGAGCCCGCCTTCCAGCGGTGGCCTCTGCACAGTGCCGCCAACCTGAGCCACCTAAGCGCCGAACTGGGCCTCGAGCCCGGGCAATGGCTGCCCTACAAGGTGGCGTGGCTGGGCGGCTGTACGATGTTCCGCCGCCAGGCGCTGGAGGAAGCCGGCGGCTTCCGCTTCTGGGAGCAGCTGCCGCCCGAACACTGCGGCGAAGACGTCGTGGCCCAGTGGCGCGTCATGGAATCCTTCGGCGGGGCCGGGATCCTGCCCACGGGCGCCGTGCACCTCGAATCGCCCACTACGGTTAAGGACCGCCGGGTGGAGGCCTTCAACGTGGTCCTCTCTGACTCTCCGAAAGAAAACGCCCTACCCCTCATGAAGGAAAGGAACTGAAATGAGCGACGCCCCCAACCCGATCCAGGTTCAGAAATTCCTTGGCGGTATCGATTACCCTGCCACCCGTGACGCCCTTGTCGCGCATGCCCAGGAATCAGGCGCGGACGGGAATGTCATCAGCGCGCTGGAAAACATTCCGGACAAGGAATACGACAGCCCGACGACTGTCAGCTCCGCCGTTTCGGATTCCTGAACATCTGCCCTGCCCGGGGCCGCTATTCGAACAGGTCCTTGCCCGTGTAGCCCTGGTCAGTCCGCCTTATCTTGAGCTGGAGCAGAGCGACCACGGCGGCGCAGACGCCGGAGAACACCAGAACGGCTGTCCAGCTCAACGGCATGATGGTGGGCCAGATAAGCTTTCCCGCCAGAAATACCAGGATGGCGATGCATAGTGAGAAGGCTGCGTAGCTCAAGCCCGGATGGTATTGGCGTGTAGCTGCATTGTCTGCGATGCCGGTCACGAGACCGCTGACAAACCAGACAGCACCGTAGCTGATTCCCGTTATTCCCGCGCCGAGCTGGGATCCGCTGACCACGAAATGATTCATGAGCGGCAGAAACACCATCGTGCTAATCGTGTTGATGAGGATAAACCACTTGAGGTTGGTGCGAAGGATGACCTGTAAGTTCATGCCGGGATCCTCTCGATAACTGTTCGGACTTCTGGCCGTGAGAATGGCTGAATGTTCCGGAGTGTGAACTGCTCCAGCACGTCGCGCCCCCGTGGGGAGAGCGTATACAGCTTCTTCGGCGGACCGCCTGGACTGCTTTCCAGACGCATGTCCACCAAGCCAACGTCCAGATGGCGCCGCAGCTGGCGGTAGAGCGTCTGGTCGGCCGGATCATACGTTCCGTTGGTCAGTTGCGAAATCCGGACCTTGAGGCTGGACACGTCATGCCAGTCCGCGTCCAGCGCGATGAAGGTCCAGAAAGTCAGCACCCCCTGCCGGAAGACCGCTTCCCAGTCCCTCAGCGTCCCGTCAAACTCCTTATGCCTAACCATGATCGGTACTATACCCCGTGTAGAGTACTAGGCATATAGTAGCTGGCCGGAAACAAGGCCTATACTCGGCAGCAGTCATGAGCAGCCTTCCTTCAGCCCCCGCAACAGTCCGCATTGACGCCTGGCTGTGGGCCATCCGCGCCTACAAAACACGCTCGGCAGCCACAGCCGCCTGCCGGGCAGGGCATGTCCGTCTCAACGGAAACCCGGCCAAAGCGTCGCAGTCCGTGGCCCCCGGCGACACCGTCCGGGTCCGCCAGCCGGGATACGAGCGCATCCTCGAAGTGCGCCGCCTGATCGCCAAGCGCGTCGGGGCGGAGGCGGCCTCGCACTGCTTTACGGATCACACGCCTCCCCGCCCGATCGCCCCGGCGCTTGGCCTGCCACAGCGTGACCGCGGCGCAGGGCGGCCCACAAAGAAAGACCGGCGGGAAATGGAACGGCTTCGTCGGAGTTAAGGCGCTTAGGCCAGCTACTCCTTAATTTGGCCCCGCCCCTCCCGCACCTCGAACTCCCCCGCTTCCAGCTCCGATGCGCCGAAGGCCGTGGGGACCAATGTGACGTGGATGGCGCCGGCCGACGTGGCTTTGTGCCCGGCCAGAGTGTAGGCGGAGGGCATGGCCCCGCCTTCGAAGAGCCGTTTGCCCTGGCCCAGCACAAGGGGAAATACGAGGATCCGGTATTCGTCCACGAGGCCGGCATCGTGCAGTGCCCGGGCCAGGCGGTGGCTGCCGTGCACCTGCAGTTCCCGGCCCGGTCCGGATTTGAGGTCATCAATCGCCTCGAGGAAGTTGCCGGAGAGAATGCTGGTGTTGTTCCACGTCGGGTTGCTGATGGTGTTGGAAACCACGTACTTGGGCAGCGAGTTGAGGGCGGCGGCCACCGCGTCCCCCGGATCGGTGACCTGCTCCCAGTAGGGCTGAAACATCTGGTACGTGGTGCGGCCCAGCAGGATCGCGTCGGCCTCGGCGAACCAGCCGTTGACGAGGCGGCCAAAGTCTTCGTCCACGTACGGTACCAGCCAGCCGCCGAATTCGAAGCCGCCGCTGATGTCCTCTTCCCTGCCGCCGGGACCCTGCATGACGCCGTCGAGGGTCACGAATGTTTGAACCGTGAGTTTCATGATTGGCCTTTCGGAGGATTGGCGGGCAGCGTTTCTCCCGGGTCTGCCGGGCCCATGTCGAGGCGGAACGGCGGATACTCGTCCCGCATGAGTGCCACGTACGCGGTGACGCGGTATACCCAGCGGTTCAGGCCGAGCAGCAGGTCGAACAGGCTGGGGAGGTACCGGCCGGTGAATAGCAGAATGACGGCGGCGATGAGTGTCAGGAGGGCGATCAACGAAACGGAGCCGCCCGCTGCGTAGCGCGCCCCGGAACCGGACCAGTCGTCGTCGGACGCCACCCAGGTTCGACTCGTTCCGGCCAGCACCCCCACAATCAGCAGGTGCGGGATCGCGAGCAGCCATGACTTGACGAGCACCAGGCCGCGCGAGAGGCGCTCCGGGTAGTCGACGTCGAAGTCGGCAGGATAGTCGGTGCGGGCCAGGGTGAAGGGCGGGTAGCGGTCGGTGCCCACGGCCGTGAAAGCGTAGAAGGACACCCGCCAGCTCCACCGCAGCACGCCCACGTTGAAGTTGAACAGCGAGCGCGGATACCGGGCGGTGAACAGGATGGCGAACCACGCCACGATGGAGGTGACAATCAGGGCGAACCACAGGAAGAACAGCACGATGACGTGCGGGATCGCCAGGAACCACTTGACCAGCCACATCCACCGGGACAGTGCCGGGTCGAGGTGGCCGCTGAGGCGGGCGGGGTAAGGCGCGTTGGAGAAGAGCCCGACGGCGGGCGGCGGGGGTGGCGCGGCCGCGTCGCCCCCGGCGGGGCCGGCGCTGTACGGGGATCCGGCGCCTGCGGGGACAGCGGCGGGAGGTCCCGCCGTCGGACGCTGCGGCGGCGGGCCATGGCGGCCCAGCCCCATGGCGCCCGCGACGATCAGCGGCACGCCGATGGCCAGCAGCACGATTCCGGCGATGAGCAGGCCAACGAAGAGCGGCCAGAGCAGGTCGGAGCGGATGCCGCCCTGCAGGTCGGCGGCGACGGGAGCGGTGGCGTCGGCATTCATCGCCACGATGGCCCAGCTGCCGGGCATCAGGTCCCAGCGGAGTTCCTGGGTGCCGGCGCCCGTGGCGGAAGCCGCCCAGAAGGTCTGTGCGCCGGGGCGTGCGGGGGTTCTGGTACCGGAAACGTCCCGGTACTCCACCCTGAAGGGCCGCAGGTTGAGCTCCCTGATTTCCGAGCGCCTCACGCCGTCGAGGTACCGCGTCACGTCCTCCTGCCGGGCGATGCCTATGAAGATGTCCTTGCCCGCGGTGGCGGACGCGCCGCGGAGGAGGATGCTGCCTGCGGTGTCCGACGGTATGACGTCGGGGAGGCGCTGGCCCACCATGATGTCCAGCCCCACGGAAGTGATGGCGTGGGAGCTGGCCTCGAAGCGCTCTGTGGATGATGTGAAGAAGCCCTCATCGCGCTGCTGGATGTTGAGCCATCCGGTTCCTGCAGCAGCGGCGAGCAGCCCCAGGCCCAGCAGGGCCGCGAGCGTGCCAAGGACAAGCATCACGACGCGGCCGGGTTTCATACTTTCTCCTGCCTCCTGACGGGCCGCCCCTTTGGCAGCCTCCTGTTCTGTCCGCCGTGGAACGGGTCGGCTGTCGGGGCCTCCGGCGGATGGCTAACGTGCATGTGCGGGGGATCCAGGATCCGCAGCGGGCACAGCAGCCCCTTGTTGCCGGAAGTGATGGCGAGACTGTTGAGCTGGACCGGATCGTGCAGGACACTAACGGCATCCGTGGCCGCCCGGGCATGCGTGAGGTCAATGACGATCTCGCGGCCGGGCAGCAGCGCGCTGGTCCTGCGGGCGATGACGTACAGGGCGCGGAGGTTGGCGACGGTAAGGGTTCCGCGCACTTCAATGCTGGCCGTCAGCAGGTGGTCATCGATGTGGACATGGATCTTGAGCCGGTGCTGGGTGAGGGTGCGGTCCATGGCGATCACACGTCCCGGGCCGGGCGTGGAAGGGTGTGCTGGGTATCGGTGGTGCTGTGCATGCGGCTGAGGTTCCCCATTCCTGCTCGGCGGGAACGGCCCGGGCAGCCATGCCATTCCCCACATATGGCGAGACCGTTGACGTCAGCAGACCGCGGCTCCTCCCCCGACGTCCTTGTCGGAACCGCGCGTTCAGGTCCAGAATGCACCCTCCAGCCGCTGCTGTGAAGAGGCGCCCTGTGCGGGTCTTGGCCGCGGCGGCGGATTTGCTGCCCGGGCGGCCCACCCCTAGCCTGTTCCCATGCTTCCTCAGGCAACGGACCCCGCTGCGGCCGACCTTCTGCTCGCCTCGGTCAGGCGGCCCGGGGAGCCGGCGCTGCTGGATATCCGCGTTGCCGGTGGGGTCATCACCCATGTCGGACCCGCAGGAGAAGTGCCCCGCGACACTCCGGTGGTGGACCTGGATGGCAGATTCGCCATCCCGGGCCTGTGGGATGAGCACGTGCACATGACGCAGTGGGCCCTCGCAGCCAACAGGGTCGATCTGTCCAAGGCGGAATCCGCGCGGGATGCCGTCGAGGCGGTCCGGGCCCGCCTTTCGGGCACGTCCCCGAACCGCACTTTGGTGGGTGTCGGCTTCCGGGACGCGGTATGGGCGGATGTGCCCAGCCTTGAAATGCTCGACGCCGCCACCCACCACCAGCCGACTGCCCTGCTCAGCCACGACCTTCACTGCGTGTGGCTGAACTCAGCTGCCGCGTCAACGTACGGCATGGAGGTGGATGCCGGCGGCCTGCTGCGCGAGGATGCGGCGTTTGCTGTGACGCGGGAGCTGGGCAGGTTGCCGGATGAGGTGGTTGATCCGTGGGTACGGGATGCCGGCCGGTCCGCCGCCGCCCGCGGCATTGTGGGCATCGTCGACTTCGAAATGACGTGGAACCGCGACGTCTGGCTGCGCCGTTTGGCCGGTGGCTTCGGCTCTCTCCGGGTGGACGCGGGCGTTTACCCGGACGACCTGCAGCGGGCGGCCGCCGCCGGGATGCACACCGGCCAGGAGCTCGACGGCGGGGCGGGACTGCTGCGGGTGGGGCCGCTGAAAGTGCTCATCGATGGCTCCCTGAACACGCGCACTGCCTACTGCATGGACCCGTATCCGCACGGCGGCCACGGGATGCTCACCGTCAGCGAAGCCGAGCTGCTCCAGCTGCTGGTGCGCGCGCGGGAATCAGGCTTCGTTCCGGCCGTCCACGCGATCGGCGACGGCGCCAACAAGGTGGCGCTGGACGCCTTCGCCGCCGCCGGCGTTTCGGGGCGGATCGAGCACGCCCAATTTGTGCGGCGGGAGGACTTCGCGCGATTTGGCGAACTGGGGCTGACGGCGAGCGTTCAGCCCGCGCACGCCCTGGACGACCGTGACGCCGCCGAGTCCAACTGGAGCGGCCGGACCGACCGGGCATTCCCGCTGCGGTCGCTGCTGGACGCCGGCGCAACCCTGGCGCTCGGCTCCGATGCCCCGGTCGCCCCGCTGGATCCGTGGCTCGCGATGTCCGCCGCGACCACCCGCTCCCGCCCGGACGGCCGCGGCCCGTGGCACCCGGAGCAGGCTCTCACCCGCGAAGAGGCACTGGCGGCCTCGTCACGCGGGCGAAGCCGCATCCAAGCCGGTGACCCAGCCGACATCGCGGTGCTCGACGGCGATCCGTTGGCTGTTCCGGATGCCGTCTTCGCCGAAATGCCCGTGGCCGCGACGCTTGTGGCGGGGCGGTTTACGCACCGGAACCCGGGCGTTTAGGGCCGCATAACCGTCGCCCTGTCCACAGGTCCTGGCAGGCCGCATGGGTGGGCCGGTGCTCAGGACTTGCCATCGGCCTTAGGACCATCCTCCTTGATGGCCTCATCGGAGTGCGGATGCTCTTTGTGGCGCGCTTCCTGCAGGTGGTGCTCAAGCTTCTCCTCCGCCTCCCGGCGGCGCTGACCCACGGTACGTATCTGCTGGGTCGTCGGCGCGGTGTGGGCATGCTGATGCGGGCCGTGATCGGCCGCGTCTGGTTTCTCGCTCATAGTGGAATCGTCCCACCGGAGGTGCATATCAGGAAGCAGTGGCCCCGGCTCGAAAGCGGGAGGGATTACCGTGCTGGCACGGAAGCGGCGGGCAGGACCACGGGCGCAGCATTGAAACGTCGAAACCGAAGACTTTGGTTCCGACGCCACTCACACAGAATCAGGAGAAAAAATGCAGACCCTCAAGAAGACCCGTTCCCGCGGTGCCCGCATCGCCGCCTCCGCCGCTGTTGCCATGAGCCTGGCCGTGGTGCCCCTTGCGCTTGGCGGCGCGCCGGCCCACGCGTCCACCAGCAAGGCTTCCTGTACCGTCAACCCTTCAAAGCCGAAATTCCACAAGTTCAACAACTCCGGCCAGAAGGTGCTCGACTACCGGATCACGGTCAAATGCACCAAGGACCGGAACGTCAAGATTGAGCAGAGGTTCTGGGAGGAGGACACCTTCTCCGACGACCAGATCGGAAAGAAGAAGACCATCAAGAAGCGTGTGGAATCCTCCGACGGCACCGTGACGCTCCACAGTTACCGCACACTGCCCGACACCGAATGGGGCGACGAAGAGGTCTACCACGACGTACGCTTCAAGGTGGGCAGCAGCGGCGTCTGGACCAGCTTCACAAAGTGGGAGGACAGCAAGGTCCTCTCGATAGGCCACTAGCACCGTCAAACAAAATCGCATGCAAGAGGCCGGACCCGCCCTGTGGACCGTCACAGACAGGGCCCGGCCCCTCTGCGTCTGCCCTGTAATCGGCCTACTGTACAGGGCTCTTTCCGGTGCGCAGGTACCTTAGGACGGCAAGGACACGCCGGTGGTCCTCTGGCTCGGGGCGCAGGTCGAGCTTCTGGAAAATACTGCGGATATGCGCTTCCACGGTGCGTTCACCGAGGAACAGGGCCTTGCCGATCGCCTGGTTGGTCCGCCCTTCAGCCATCAGTTCCAGCACGTCCCTTTCACGGCCCGTCAGGTCGTCGCTGCCCTGGTGCCCCTCATGCGGACGTGCCACCAGGCGTTCCACCACCTCGGGATCGACGGCGGTTCCTCCTGACGCCACCCTGCGCAGCGCGTCGACGAAGTCGTCAATGTCAGAGACCCGTTCCTTGAGGAGGTACCCCAGGTCGTGGGCGCCGTCGCCAAGCAGGGCCATCGCGCCCTCCGTTTCCACGTACTGGGACAGCAGGAGCACCCCGGTTCCCGGCTGGATCCGCCGGATTGTTTTGGCGGCATCAATGCCTTCGGTCGTGTAGCTGGGCGGCATGCGGATGTCCACCACCGCGACATCCGGGCGTTCCGTGTGAACGCACTCGAGTAATTCGACTGCATCCGCGGCTTCCCCGACGACCGACAGTCCCTCGGCAGTGAGCAGGGCAGACAATCCGCGGCGCAGCAGTGCTGAATCGTCGGCAATAGCGACGCGTACGTTCATGACCAATGCTTTCCGTTCTCGGCCTCAAAGGGGAGCCCTGCAGCGATGGTTGTTCCCAGTCCCGCCGGGCTGCTTACCGAAAGCGAACCACCCAACGCGGCTGCACGGTCCGCCAGACCCAGCAGCCCGCCGTCGGCCCCCTGCCGCGCGCCTCCCCTGCCGTCATCCATGACCACGACAGTGAGCTGCGAATCTGTGCCGGCCACGCGGATCAGGACATGGGAGGCCTGGGCATGCTTAACGGTGTTCGTGACGGCCTCAACGCAGATGAAGTAGGCGGCAAGTTCCACGGGCGGCGGCGGCTTTCCGGCAAGGATGATCTCCAGCTCGACAGGGACGCGCGCCCGTTCAGCCAGCGCGGTGAGCGAGCCCTCCAGGCCACGCTCCTGCAATGATGGCGGGTAGACGCCCCGGGCCAGGTCCCGCAATTCACGCAGCGCGACGGCCAGTTCCTCGCTGGCCTGCTCGATCAGTTCCCGCACCTCCTGGTTCTCCGCAGCCCGCCGCGCCCGGGCCAGCTCCATCGTGACCGCAACCAGCCGCTGCTGTGCGCCGTCGTGCAGGTCTCTTTCGAGCTGGCGACGCCTGGAGTCACCCGCCGTGACGATTCGTTCCCTGGAGCGGCGGACCTCGCTCAGTTGTTCCCTCAGCTGCTGTTCCACGTTCTGGTTGTGCAGCGTCAGGGAGGCGGCGCTCCGGACGGCTTCAAGCAGCCGGGGCTGGTCGTGGAGGGCCGCGTCGAACACGAGCGCCCCCACCGGCTTCCCCTTGTGTTCGAGTACCATGCCTGCCCGGCCAGCCTTGCCTTCCGGGAGGCGCCGGACTGCTCCGGAGCCGTCGATGTAGGAGTTCCGTTCCGGCGACCACTGCCACAGCGACAGGGTGGGGTCCCTGACAGATTTCCGCAGGGCATTTCTGAGTCTCTCGCCAACCGGTGCGGCACCGATCTCCACCATGAGATCACCCAGGTCCCCCCTGGCGAATCTGTAGCGCCACAGCCCAAGCAGCACCGCAATCGGCACGATCGCCGTGGCGGGGTACTGCAACAGCAGCGCCTCGGAGGACAGCGAGCCGGACAGCTGCACCACGGCAAGAGCCACCCATATGGTTGCCGCGGCCTTGATGAGGACCGCCAGCCACAGCAGGAGGAACGATGCCCGATACGCGCGTGTGCCCCCGCGCCAGTGGTTCACGAGAACGACCAGCACGGCCACGCCGACGCCGACCTGCAAGATCCGAGCCGCATGGCCAATTCCGGTGGTCAGCTCCGGGCTGTCCCAGATCAGCAGCAGGTTCCGCGACGTCGACTCTCCCGCCGCCACGTGCAGGCGGGGATCGAAGAATGCCCAGCTGGCTATTGGGACGGCAAGCCACAAACCAAAGAAGAACGTCACTCCGCGCTTCTCCGCCCGGGATTTCAGGATTCCCGACGGGAAGCTCAGCGCAAGCTGGAGGAGCGGTGGCTGGTACATCAGCGTGAGCGTGACGCCCAGCGTGAAAGCAAAGGGGTCGCTCGAGCGCCGCAGGCCCGCCGCGAGCCACAACCAGCCCGCAACCATCAGGAGCAGGCCGGGATTTTGCTTCGGCCGGTGCTGCCACACCGCCACGCCGGCCGTGACGAACGTCAGCCCTACA
This sequence comes from Arthrobacter sp. GQ119, assembly GCF_059759125.1. Taxonomy (NCBI): domain Bacteria; kingdom Bacillati; phylum Actinomycetota; class Actinomycetes; order Micrococcales; family Micrococcaceae; genus Arthrobacter; species Arthrobacter sp. GQ119. The sequence goes on from NZ_JCAXEA010000019.1 coordinate 39,391, forward strand.
GCCAGGAACATCACGCCCTCTAACAGCGTGAACGGTGCGCGGTCGGGACTCTCGCCCAAACGGACCACACCCTGGGGACTGAGGAGCCCCAAGGTTTTGGCCGGATCCTGCAGGGCGGTGGCCGACCAGTCAAAGAACAGCAACACCACGCCAATGAGGCCTGTGGTGATGAGGGCTACCAACAAAGTTTGCTTAGGAGTCATCCGTGTCTCCCCCGAGCCGAAGAGGCCTCCAACCCGGACAGTTTATCCATTCACTGGATAAAAATGAAGCGCTTTTCGCTAGCCGTGTTCGCGACACTTCCCCCGCGTTCCCCCGCGTTCCCCGGTGTTCCCCCGGGAGCCGGAGCGTAGCGTGGGTAATGCCCGCGGCGACGGGTCGATCCCGCCGTAGAGTCCGGACGAAACGGGAAGGGGCTCCCATGAAGGCGATCATTTGCGGGGCCGGCATCAGCGGGCTCTCTGCTGCGGCCTTTCTGGCGGGTGACGGCTGGGACGTTATCGTGCTGGAGCAGGCTGCGGGACCCCGGCCGCAAGGCTACATGATGGATTTTTTTGGTCCCGGGTGGCAGGCTGCGACGGCCTTGGGCATCATCCCGCGGATCCGGGACCTGGGCTACTTTGTGGAACGGCTGGATTATGTGGACCGCCGAGGCAACACCCGCGCCAGCCTGCCGTTTGCCAGGTTCAGCCAAGTCGTCAGGGGCGAACTTGTCAGCATCCTGCGTCCTGACTTGGAACGGGCCATCCGCGAAGCAGTGCCGCCCGGCGTCGATCTGCGCTATGGGCGCACGGTCTTGGCCGTCGGGCAGAGCCGCGCTTCCGTGTCCGTAACCCTTGACGACGGGACTTTCCTGGAGGCGGATCTGCTCATCGGCGCGGACGGCATCCACTCAGGAATCAGGGAACTGGTTTTTGGGCCGGAAACAGATTTCTTCCACCACCTTGGCTTCCACGTGGGCGCCTATTCATTCAGGGACACGGAGGTGGCCCGGCTGGTAGGAGACAGGTTTGCCGTTACCGATACCCGCAACGAGGCCATGTTCTTCTACCGGCTGCTTGACGGAAGCCTTACGGCCATGGCCGTGCACCGTACGGATGACCCGGCCCCTCCCGATGACCCGCGGGCCGTGCTCCGCTCCAGGTACGGGGGGCTGAACTGGATCTGCCCGGCAGCCCTCCGACTGTGCCCGGAAGACCTCTACTACGACCAGGTGGCCCAGATCAGGATGCCCCGTTGGCACACGGGACGCGTCGTCCTGGTCGGCGATGCGGCAGCGGCAGTATCCCTGCTCGCCGGCCAGGGCGCCTCCCTTGGAATGGCCGCCGCGTACGTGCTGGCGACTGAACTGAAGCAACAACCGGATCTTGGACGGGCTCTCGATTGCTTTGAAACGCGCCTTCGGCCCTTGGTCCTGAGGCACCAGAAGGCAGGCGTTTCCGCCGCGCATTGGTTCGTCCCCGGCACCCGCCGCGCCGCACTTGCGCGGCGGACGGTGATCCGGCTGGCCGGGATCCCGGGCATGACGCGCCTGATCAGTTCCTCACTGGTCGGCAAATCCGGTAGAGCGCTCTAGCCACCTGGGCGCCCTGGCAGGCATAAGCTACAAGCAGAACAGAATGTTCCATTCCAACGCGGGAGTGCTCATCATGGACGCTGAAATCGCCGAAGTCATCGATCATGATGTCACCACCATCACCTGCGTCTGCGGCAACACAGTCAGCAACGAAGGACTAATTCAGGCAAACTCACAGGGCATCCCCGTTTATAACGGACGCGCCATCCCTATCCCCGCAGGGTTGGCTGCATGGCCAGAAGATGAGGATCTCTACACGCTCTGCCCGTCATGCGGCCGCGTGTACCGTGACACGGTCATCGAAGAGACAGGGACCGCGCCCGTCGCGTTCCGGGTTGATGTCACCACGGGCCCTATCGCAGAGGCAATCCGGATCTACTGGGGCATCGACCGCTAATAAGGGCGGGCCCTGATAACAACGGCCGGCCCTGTTGTGCGGAAGCAAACTGCCCGTAGTCTGGAATTGCCGTCCGCACGCCAGAGCAGGATTCAGGGGGAGCCCGTGACCATTCCACCGCTGCCAGAACCCGAGCCGTTTCCGACTGAGCCGGGACCCACGGTACCCGGCTCGCCGGATCCGACCTCTCCAGAACCTGCCCCTGGATCTCCGGATCCGACATCTCCGCAGCCCCCTGGCCCGAATCCTGATCCGGCGCCTGGCCCTCTGCCGGAGCCCGGTCCGAGGCCGCCGGAACCGGACCCAACACGCAGGTCGTAGAACGCTGGCGCCGGGACCGCTGTGGGCTTGAGATCCGGAGGCTGGCAAGAACTGGCCCCATGAATGAATCGTCTGGCTTTTAGGTTGAGATTGCCGTGATCAGACGGGTTCCGCCTGTTTCCCGTGGATATGGTGGCAGGCATGGAATCAGTTCTGAATATTGCACGGCGTTGGGGCGCCCCCGCGGCGGCCGTCATTTTCTTCTCCCTCTGGTGCGTGGCCGAAGCCGGCAGAATGCAAGGGTCGTTTCTGGCGTGGTCAGGGAACTTACCATTGGTCCTTATGGCATTGGCTGTTGCCTCGGCAGTGTGGCAACCGGTGGTGTCTCTGGGGTTCACGGCTGCACTGCTCGCGGGGCAAGTGAGCTATTCCATCCCGATGATGGCGTCCAATCACTGGGCCATATATATCGGCTCATTCATCGCTCTCGGCTTCATCCTGTGGACCGCGCCGCGGCGGATGCGTTACGTAGCCGCGGGGGCCAATGTGATGTTTGCGGCCATTATTGCTTTCCTGATGCTCTCGTGGAGATACGGCGGCGGCGTCGGCTGGTACATGCCCTTGCATTACGGTGACAGGCCGATGCTCATGACCTATGGCTGGCAGTTGTTCGCCCTCCTGCTTCTGATCGCGGGGGCCTGCGCGGCCGCCGGTCTTCTGCTCGCGCTGTCTCAGGAGCGCGGCAACCTTTTCCGTGCCCGCGAGCTGGCCCAGAGCAGCCTGAAGGAAACCGAAATCGACTTGGTCGTGGAGCAGGAACGGACACGCATTGCCCGCGATCTTCACGATGTCCTCGCGCATTCTCTTGCGGTCATAGCGGCACAGGCCGACGGAACGCGATATTTGAGCAAGGGCCAGCCCCCTGCTGTCCTCAGGGCCCTGGACACCATCGCCCGGTCAGCCCGCAGCGCGCTGGTGGACGCCCAGCGCGTAATCGAAGGTGTCCGCGACGACGGGATGGTGACGCCCCAGCCCCGACTGAGCGACATCAAGGCGTTGATTGAAAGCATGCAGCGGGGCAGCCTGAACATCCACCGCAGCGAATCCGGGGCGCCCGTGGAGCTCTCCACCGGGCAACAGGTGGCCGTTTTCCGGATCGTTCAGGAATGCCTGACGAATGCGCTCAAACATGGCGGCCGCGGCACAGATGTGAGGCTCCACTTTGACTGGACCGGACCGGGACTGACCCTGCACGCGGCGTCGGCCATTGGACCCGTGGATCAGGAACGCCTTGGGAACCAGGCCGAGCCCAGGATCGGGCGCGGGCTTCCCGGCATGCGCGAACGCGCCCATCTTGCCGGAGGCTGGCTGACGGCCGGACCGGATGGGGAACACTTCCGGGTGACCGTCTTCATTCCTTACGGAAGCCGGGACGACTATCCGGCGGAGGTCGGTGCGGCTTCTGCGGAAGCGGAACCGCCTCTGATGGGAACGGGTCTGCCGCGGCGGGAAGCGGTTGAACAGGGAGCGGCCGGCCGTGGCTGATGCAGGATCGCGCATCACGGTGGCTCTCGTTGACGACCAGTCCTTATTCCGTGCCGGTATCCGGATGCTCGTTGAGAGCCAGGAGGACATGGAAGTCTCGGCCGAGGCCGGCGACGGGAAACAGGCGGTAGCCCTGGCAACGGAACGGCGTCCGGACGTGATGTTGATGGACTTGCGCATGCCCGTCATGGGTGGCGTCGAGGCGACGCGAAGGATCGTTGAGCAGGCCGATGCGGCGGGAATCGACAAGCCAAAGATCATCGCACTGACCACTTTCAACCGTGATCAGGCGGTGGTTCAAGCTGTGCAGGCCGGGGCCAGCGGGTATCTGCTCAAGAGCGCGGAGCCCGAGTTTCTGCTGGCCGCCATCCGCACCGTTCACTCCGGCTACTCGGTTATCGCGCCGGGATCCATCCATTCCCTCTTTGAACATGCCGCCCGCAATGCTCCCGCTACCGGCCCGGACCTGTCGGTCCTCGATGTTCTCTCCGTGCGGGAGCGGGACGTCTTCCTGCTCGCGGCCAAGGGCCTGAGCAATGGTGAAATGGCGGAGGGCCTGTTCATCTCTGAAGCGACGGTTAAAACGCACCTGCGCAGCGTGCTGGACAAGTTGCAGCTCCGGACCCGGATCCAACTCGTGGCGTTTGCTCACGAACGCCGCCTGCTCGGCGACTGAATCAGCCCCAGCAGAGGCAGAACGGATGCCCCGCGGGATCCGCGTAGACCTGAAAACCTTCGGCTGATTCCGTGTCGTCTGCCGGCTTCAACAGCCGGGCACCCAGTGACATGACGTGCTCATGGGCGATGGCCAAGTCATCGACGTACAGGTCGAGGTGGATCTGCTGCGGCGTCCCGTCGGGCCACTCAGGCGGAATGTGGTTGGGCGCGAGCTGAAAGCCCAGCCGCGGTTCTTCCTCGACGTATACAGTGTGCCAGTCGTCATCGGTCTCCACCGTGCCACCCAGGAGTCCGGCCCAGAAGGTGCTCTCGGCGGTCAGATCTGCTGTATCGAAGACGACGATCTGTCGGGTGATCTTCATCCCGTCATCCTTTCACGGGGTGTCCGATATTCCGAGGGGTTGGGAATCTCCCCGCGCACCCAAACCGGCAAAAGCGTACAGTGGAACAAGACGCCTGATTCTGGACGCCTTGCTGCCGAGGGAGAGACCGTGACGATTGACTGGGACGAAAAAAAGGCCCTGCTACAGGAACCGAACATCGCGGCGGTAACGCAGCTGTGTGACGAACTCATGGAAAAGAAGCCGGGATCCACCGTTCCCTACATCGACCCCATCCACGACGAGGACGAGTGCCGGATCGTCAGCCTGCACGTCAGCCCGGGCAAGGGCACCGAATCCGGCTTTGTGTCCCACCTCAATGACGATGAAGCCGCGCGCCGGGCAACCCAGATCTACGAGCTCGCGGAACTCGACCCCCGCTACGTGATGCCGTGGAACGCTTACCCCTGGGTACGCGACCCGGACATGCCGTCAGCGCTCAACGTCCAGGAAAAAACGGACGGACTGCGCCCCTTCCGGCAGTTCCTGAAAATCAATAAACGGGTCTCGGCCATCATCGCCCACGGCACGGACGCCTCCACCTTCCTGACCCTCTTTGAGAAGACCTACCACTCCTCCCTGAAGAACAACGGCATCAAAATCTACAAGGCCAGCGCGCTCGGCGGGCGGGCCTTTGCTGTTTCCGAGGCCAAGCAGGAGGAGCTCCTCGCCAAGAGCGTGGACATCTACAAGGATGCGATGCAGCGGGCAGGCATCCAGCACCTCTAGCAACGAAGGGCACCGACCAACTGCAGGGGCCCGACCAAATGCAAAGCACGACGGCGGGACATCACCCTTGCGCGCGGCTCACCCCTCCAACAGCCTCCGTCGGTGTTTCAGCTCCTTGACCCACGCCCTGGTGACCATGTCCGGGAAAGGCGAGCCGCCGCCGTCGTGCGTTGACGCAAAAGCCGTGCCGGCGTCCAGGTCCGCGAGCAGTGGGGCCGCCGCTTTCAGCGCAAGCTCCACCACCTGCGTTGCCGCGCGTTCGGTCAGACCCAGGCCGGTGGCCCAGCCCAGGAAGTGCTTCCGCGAAATGCCCGTGCGCTTGCCGCCGAGGGTCAGTGCGAGGGTCTTGTCGCCGTAGACGACGGTGGAGGGGATGTCGTACACCGGCGCGATGGACCACTCCCCGTGTGGCTGCTGCACCATGGACACGTTCTTCGCGTGCAGGTCCCCATTGCCGCTCAGCCACGCGAAGGCGGCCTGGATGGCCAGGTTCCGCAGGGCCGGCAGGGGTGCGGCGCAGTACTCGGCGAGCGCGTGGCAGACCGTTCCGAAACCTACGTTGTACTTGTCCGCCGGATAGAGCTTCAGCACCTGCGCCCCGTCCTCGACGGCGAGCCGGGCCACTTGGTCAGTGCTGCCCGCCACCGGCACGCGGTCGAACCGCTCCACGAGCAGCCCTGGCCGGCCCGCGACGTCCCGCATCAGTTGCACCCGGCTCAGCGGAATCCGCAGCTTCGCCGCATAGCGGAACATGATGAGTTCGTTTTCCACCACGTGCGGGAATTCGGGCGCATTGAGCTTAAGGATGAACCGACGGCCGGCGCTGGCCACCGGCATGGAGATCATCCCGGCCGACAGCTTGTCCTGCACGCCCGCAAGCGCCACGGGATCGATCAGGCCCGAGTCCCCGAGCAGCTCATCGAAGTCCACGGGCCTCCGCGGGTCCACCTCGACCGCGTGCTCCTCGACATCCAGCGGCTCGCCGTGCCCCACGATCTGCACGTCTCCCACCGGGTTGCCGCCTGCAGCGATCAGCAGGGAGAGGTCATCGTCGGCGCTGGTCTTGATCGACCTCCGCAGGGCGTTCAGCCGGCGGCCCTCGGGCAGCAGCCCGGTGAAGTACGGCGGGGCCGCCCCTGCCGCGGACAGTACCGGTTCGGCCGTGAGCGGCAGCGAACTCGCGACGGCGGGACCGCCGTTCTGCAGGTATGCGGGCAGATAGCTGAACTTGGTGCCGCCGTCGTGCCGTTCCAGCCGCGCGGCGAGGACGCCCTGCTTGTAGATATCCGCGATGCGGTGCCTCATGGCTGCCCGTCCGCCTCTCCACCTGAGGCGCCTGGCGGAACGGGCGACGGCGGCTGGCTCACCAGTGCGCGGGCCGCTTCCCTCGCCCGTGTGGCCAGCCGCAGCTCCAGGCCCAGCGTCTCCAGCACCGCGAGGAGGGAGTCCAGCTGCACACTCGGTTTGCCCCGCTCCACGAACCGGACGAAGCGTTCGGAGACTCCGGCCATGTCGGCGAGATCCTGCTGGCTCAGCCGAAGCGCAGCGCGGCGGGTGCGGACTTCCGCCGCAAGCTGTGCTGAAAACCCTTGAGCCACTCCGAACCTCGCTTCGGTACGATCGTGCCGTTCTCTGCCTGATACACATCGTACGCTCTGACTGGGAGAAGCATTAGCACGATATCGGAACGTTCGTACCGACTGCCTTAAATCTAAGGGAAACGAAATCTGCTACTGATAAGAATTAGCCTGTGGCCCTTGCTCTTCCATCGCTCTTCAATATTCTGTGCGGCATGCAGGATGTTGTCCTCAAAAAAGCGGCGCGGTGTTCTTCTCCACCAATGCAGGGTTCCCCACTGCTTCCCGCTTTTTCTTGAGGAACCCGGCTCGCTGATATCGCTGGGCCAGAATGAACCCGGCGGGCGCGCCTTGTTCGTAGGATTCAACAAAAACGGCCTCCTGCCGCCCGTCCTGAGTGGTCATAAAACCGTCCCAGGCGACGGCTGCGCGGTCAGGGAAGGGCTCTTCCCGGACGGATCGCCTGGCTGCGGCGACGCTTTCCTGAAGCTGGCCCGCGAGGTAACGCTGCAGATCCCGTCGATCGCCGTTTTCCCGAATAACAAAAGGTACGAGGTCGACGCCCGATGAGACGACCGAATCGATCGCGTGATCCAACGCCATGAATGCAAGGTTGACAAGTTCCTCTGAATATTCGTCCATGGCAGGAGGGTATCGGCCCGTGGCGGCAGAAGGATACAGCCCAGCAGCCGACTCGCAGAAAAGCCACCCTCCAGCACCTCCGGGTTGACACCAGGTGTGACCAGTGCCATATTTTAAGCGTGAACCTGTCAGACAGCCGGACAGCCGGACAGCAGAGTGGAGGAACTCCCGCACCACTGGCCCGCCTCAGCGCCGCGGAAGCCGTGTTTAACGCCATCCGCGGAGACATCGAAACCGGCAAGGTGGCCGTTGGCGCCAAGCTCAGTTCCGAGGCTGCCCTCGCACAGCAGTACGGCGTCAGCCGCTCCGTGATCCGCGAGGCCCTCCGCTCCTGCACTGCCCTGGGCCTGACGGTGACCCGCACTGGGCGGGGCACGTTCGTCGTCGCCGACCACGTGGCCAACGACCTTGTCCTCGGCCAGTTCTCGGCACGCGACCTCAACGAGGCGCGGCCGCATATCGAAGTCCCCGCCGCCGGGCTCGCCGCCGAACGCCGGACAGCAGAGGACCTGGAGGTCCTCCGCTCCATGGTGGCGTCCATGGCCGGGGAAACCGATCCCGAAGCCTGGGTGGCGCTCGATTCCGACTTCCACGCCGCCATCGCCCGCGCCAGCGGCAACAAGGTCTTCGAAAGCGTCGTGGCGGACATCCGCGACGCCCTGACCCACCAGTCCGAAACCCTGAACCTGGTCACAGACCGCCAGCACGCCTCCGACATAGAACACCAGCGCATCCTCGACGCCATCGAAGCCGGCTCGGCAACGGATGCCAGCGCCGCCATGAGCACCCACTTGCTCGCCGTCGGCGAGGCCCTCGACTCCATCCTCAAGCAGTAACCGCCAGCAGTAACCCACCACCCCAAGGACTCCATGCCCTCCCCCGCCATGCCGGCAAGCCCTTCGTTCACCGCGCCTGCTGCAGCGGCGCCTGCCCCAGCAGCCGTTGCAGCGGCACTGCCGCGCCACGAACCGCTTGCCTTCCAGACCCGCGACGGCCTCGTGGAAAGCATCCACTACGGCTCGCTGATCGCTGCCGCACCGGACGGCAGCACCCTGCTCTCCGTCGGTGAGCCGCAGGCCGCGTTCTATCCGCGGTCATCGCTCAAGCCGCTGCAGGCCGTGGCCTTGGTCCGCGCAGGGCTCGACATCCCGGCTGACCTCCTGGCCCTCACCGCCGCAAGCCATTCCGGAGCCGCGGAGCACCGGAACGGCACAAACCGGATCCTGGACATGCACGGGCTCACCGCCGCTGCACTCGAGAACAGCGCCGACCTGCCCTACGGCGTGGCCGAACGCGAAGAGTGGGTGCGAGAGGGCGGCCGGGCCACCCAGATCACGCAGAACTGCTCGGGAAAGCACGCCGCCATGGCCGCCACCTGCGTCATCAACGGCTGGCCGGTACGGGGCTACCTCGACCCGTCCCATCCTTTGCAGCAGCTCGTCAGGGAAACCGTGGCCGAGCTGACCGGTGAGCAGCCGTCCGGCATCAGCACCGACGGCTGCGGCACCCCGCTCTTCGCGCTGTCCCTCCGGGGGATGGCCCGCGCCTTCGGCCGGCTCGCCGCCGCAGGACTCCCGGATGGCGCCTCCAACGACGGCGGGACGGCCCCCGCAAGTCCGGAAGCCGCCGTCGCGCATGCCATGCGTCGCCACCCGGAGATGGTGGCGGGAGAAGGCCGCGACGTCACCGAGCTCATGCGCCTCATGCCAGGCCTGCTGGCGAAGGACGGCTTTGAGGGCATCCAGGCCGTGGGGCTGCCGGACGGCCGTGCCATCGTCATCAAGATTTCCGACGGCGGCGACCGCGCCCGCATGCCGGTGACCGTCCGCGCGCTGGAAGCGCTCGACGTCGACACCGCACCGCTCGCCGGCATCGCCACCGGCCCCGTCCTCGGCGGCGGCAGGCCGGTGGGCCTGCTCCAGGCCGCTGATTTCCTCTCTTCTGTCCCTGCCAACGACTCCGTCCCTGCCAACGATGCCAACTAAGGACTGCACATGACCGAAACCCTGCCCCTGCCGGAGGCGCAAGACCTGCACGTCCGGTCCGAGCATGACCTGCTCGGTGACCGCGATGTCCCCGCGGGCGCCTACTGGGGTGTCCACACGCTCCGCGCGGTGGAGAACTTCCCCATCACAGGCCAGCCGCTCTCCACCAACATGCACCTGGTCCGCGGCCTGGCCGCCGTCAAACTCGCCGCCGCCCGCACCAACCTGGAACTCGGCCTCCTCGACGCCGAACGCGCCGCCGCCATCGAACAGGCCTGCCAGGACATCCTGGACGGCCGCCTCCACGAGCAGTTCGTGGTGGACGTCATCCAGGGCGGCGCCGGGACGTCCTCGAACATGAACGCCAACGAGGTCATCGCCAACCGGGCCCTGGAAATCCTGGGACACCCCAAGGGCGACTACGCCCGGCTGCACCCCAACGACCACGTCAACCTGTCCCAGTCCACCAACGACGTCTACCCCACTGCCATAAAGCTCGGCACCATCTTCGCTGTCAAGGAGCTCCTGGCCGCACTGGAAGTCCTCGAAAACGCCTTCGCCGAGAAGGCCCTGGAATTCCGCACCACGGTCAAGATGGGCCGCACCCAGCTCCAGGACGCCGTGCCCATGACCCTGGGCCAGGAATTCGGTACCTACGCCATCACCATCGGCGAGGACCGGCTGCGCCTGGCCGAAGCGGACCTGCTCATCCACGAAATCAACCTCGGCGCCACCGCCATCGGCACCGGCCTGAACGCCGCTCCCGGCTACGCCGAGGCCGCCTGCCGGCACCTGGCCGACATCACCGGGCTACCCCTGGTGACCGCCGTCGACCTCATCGAGGCGACCCAGGACGTCGGCGCGTTCGTCCACCTCTCCGGCGTGCTGAAGCGCGTTGCCGTCAAGCTCTCCAAGATCTGCAACGACCTCCGGCTGCTCTCCTCCGGACCCCGTGCCGGCCTCGGCGAGATCAACCTCCCCGCCGTACAGTCGGGATCCTCGATCATGCCCGGCAAGATCAACCCGGTGATCCCGGAAGTGGTCAGCCAGGTGGCCTACGAAGTCATCGGCAACGACGTCACCATCACCATGGCGGCCGAAGCCGGGCAGCTCCAGCTCAACGCCTTCGAACCCATCATCGTGCACAGCCTGCACAAGAGCATCTCCCACCTCGAAGCCGCCGCCCGCACCCTCACCACACGCTGCGTCCGCGGCATCACCGCCAACACCGAACACCTGCGCCTCACCGTGGAACAATCCATCGGCCTGGTCACCGCCCTGAACCCCCATCTGGGCTACGCCACCGCCACCGCCATCGCCCAGGAAGCCCTCGCAACGGGCAAGGGCGTCGCCGAGCTCGTCCTCGCACACGGCCTCCTCACCGCCGGGCAACTCCAGGAACTCCTCAGCCCCGAACGCCTGGCCAACCTCAGCAAGTAACCACCACCGCCCCCCCAACCGGAAACCCCAAAACCGGAAACCAAAGGATCCCCCATGCCCAACCCCCTACAGGGCGTCGCTACCGAAGCGGCCATCACGGACCACACCGTCCCGGCCCAGGCCCACGCCACCGAATCGCTCCTTCACGCGGAGGACAAGGGCTACCACAAGAGCCTCAAGCCGCGGCAGATCCAGATGATCGCCATCGGCGGCGCCATCGGCACCGGACTGTTCCTCGGCGCCGGCGGCCGGCTCAACGCCGCAGGCCCTTCGCTCGTGATCGCCTACGCGGTCTGCGGGTTCTTCGCCTTCCTCATCCTGCGCGCCCTGGGCGAACTCGTCCTGCACCGCCCCTCCTCGGGCTCGTTCGTCTCCTACGCCCGTGAGTTCTACGGCGAGAAGGCCGCGTTCATCTCGGGCTGGTTCTACTGGATCAACTGGGCCACCACCACCATCGTGGACATCACTGCCGCGGCCCTGTACATGAACTTCTTCGGCAACTACGTCCCCTGGATGGCCGCCGTGCCGCAGTGGGCCTGGGCGCTGATCGCACTGGTTGTTGTGCTGTGCCTGAACCTCGTTTCGGTCAAGGTCTTCGGCGAGATGGAGTTCTGGTTCGCGCTCATCAAGGTCGCAGCGCTGGTCGCATTCCTGGTCATCGGCAGCTACTTCGTCATCTTCGGCACCCCGGTCGCCGGGCAGGAAGTCGGATTCAGCCTCATCGCCGACAACGGCGGCATCTTCCCGAACGGGCTGCTGCCGATGATCATCCTGATGCAGGGCGTCCTGTTCGCCTATGCCTCCATCGAGCTCGTGGGCACCGCCGCCGGCGAGACCGAGAACCCTGAGAAGATCATGCCCAAGGCCATCAACTCCGTGGTCTTCCGCATCGCCGTCTTCTACGTCGGCTCCGTCATCCTGCTGGCGCTGCTCCTGCCCTTCACCTCCTACGAAAAGGGCGTCAGCCCCTTCGTGACGTTCTTCGGCTCCATCGGCATCCAGGGCGTGGACGTCATCATGAACCTGGTCGTCCTCACCGCGGCCCTGTCCTCCCTGAACGCCGGCCTCTACTCCACCGGCCGGATCCTGCGCTCCATGTCCGTCGCCGGCTCCGCCCCGAAGTTCGCCCAGCGCATGAACAAGGCGGGCGTCCCCTATGGCGGCATCGCCATCACCGCCGGCGTATCCCTGCTCGGCGTCCCGCTGAACTACCTCGTCCCGTCCCAGGCCTTCGAGATCGTCCTGAACGTCGCCTCCGTGGGCATCATCGTCACCTGGGCCACCATCGTGCTGTGCCAGATGCAGCTCAAGCGCTGGGCGGACAAGGGCTGGCTGAAGCGCCCGTCCTTCCGGATGTTCGGCGCCCCCTACACCGGCTACCTCTCCCTGCTGTTCCTCCTCGGCGTGCTGGTCATGGTCTTCATCGACTCGCCGCTGACCCTGCTGGTCACGGTCGTGGCCTGCGGGTTGATGGTGGGCGGCTGGTACGCCTGCCGGAAACAGATCCATGAGATCGCCGAAACCCGCGACGGCTTCACCGGCATGTCCCCGGTGGTCGCCAACCGCCCCGGGCCGGGAGCGGCTGACCGCATCTGACCCCTCCGGCTAAGCGCTAACGGGTTTTTGATCACGACGGCGGTGGCATGTGCGGTTCTGTTTTCACGGAACCGCACGTGCCGCCGTCGTTCTGCCTTTAAGTGGGCACCAAATCCTCTTGACGGGGGCAGGGCACAGGTCTACCGTCAGCCCCATCCCGGGTATTCACCGTCGAAGCAATTAGGGAGCGTCATCATGCCGGAATTCATGGATGTCCACCGCAACATGGCGGGACTGACCCAGGAAGCCCTCAAGCAAGCACACGAGGCCGACGTCGCCATTCAGAGCGAGGAAGACGTGGTGTTCAAGAATGCCTGGGCCGACCCCGACTCCGGGCTTGTCTACTGCCTCTCCGAGGCGCCGTCCGCGGATGCCGTGAAGCGCATCCATGAGCGCGCAGGCCATCCCGCAGACGAGGTCCACCCCGTCCCCCTGAAGGTCTGAAACCGCCAGGCCAGGGAATTTCTGCACCGCTTTCGGCCGCCCAGAGAGGCACCGGCCCCGCGAATCAGGGCCGGTGCCTCCGTGCAGGCCGGCAAAGTGGAGCAGAACTGCGGGAGCGTCGCGGGAAAGGACCGGTTTATGGACGTTGTTGTTATCGAGACCCCGCAGCTCGGGGACCGCAGCTACCTGGTCCACGACGGCCACGTGGCCCTGGTGATTGACGCCCAGCGCGACACAGACCGCATCGAGGAAGCCGCCCGCGCCGCCGGAGTGCGCATCACGCACGTCGCCGAAACCCACATCCACAATGACTACCTCACCGGCGGCCTGACCCTTGCCCGAGCCCACGGTGCCACCTACCTGGTCAACGCTGCGGACGCGGTCGGTTTCGAGCGGGAACCCATCGCGGACGGCCAGACAGTGCCGATTGGCCGGCTGTCACTGCGAGCCGTCAGCACCCCCGGGCACACGCACACCCACCTGTCCTACATCGTCAGTTCGGAGGACGGGGAGCAGGCCGTATTCTCGGGCGGCAGCCTGCTGTACGGCTCAGTGGGGCGGACCGATCTGCTCGGTCCGGCAGACACCGACGAACTGACGAGGAACCAGTACGCCTCGGTCCGCAGACTGGCCGATGAGGCGGGTCCCGCGGCAGCGCTGTATCCCACCCACGGCTTCGGATCGTTCTGCTCGGTGGGGCCGTCCACTTCCGCCAGATCATCGACCATCGGCGAGCAGCTCACCACGAACCACGCACTCACTGATCCTGATCCCGAGCACTTCGTCGCCGAGCTCCTGGACAATCTTGCGGCCTACCCCTCCTATTACGCGCACATGGCTCCGATAAACCTCACCGGCCCGCCGCCCGCAGACCTGGGCCTGCCGGAGCCGCCGGATGCCGACGAGCTGACCCGCCGGCTGGCCAACGGCGAATGGGTGGTGGACCTCCGACGCCGCATGGCCTTCGCCAGCAATCACCTGAAGGGCTCCGTGTGCTTCGAATACGGCTCAGGATCCATGTTCAGCTCCTACCTGGGCTGGGTCATCCCCTGGGGCGAGAAACTGACGCTGGTGGGCAGCCGGGACGACCTGCAGCACGCCGTCCGGGACCTCTCCCGGATCGGCATCGACCGGCCGGATGCCGCCGTCGGAACAGAGCCTGCGGCGCTGGCTCCGAACGCCCCGCTGGCCTCCTATCCGCGGGTCGACTGGGCCGCCGTCGTCGTTGACAAGCCGGACGGCGACACCGTCCTCGATGTGCGGCGGGCCAATGAGTTCGCCGAGTCCCACGTGGCAGGTGCGGTGAACGTGCCGCTGCACGAACTGCTGGGCCGGCTCGGCGAGCTCCCGGAGGGCCGGATCTGGGTGCACTGCGCCTCGGGATACCGTGCGGGGGTGGCCGCCAGCCTCCTGCAGCGGGCCGGCCGGGATGTGGTGCAGATCGATGCCCGATTCCGCGAGGCCGCCCGCGCCGGCGTGCAGGTGCAGGTGCCGGTGCAGGGGCCGTCCGGCTAGGGCGCAGGAGAATCCTCGTTTCAAGGAGAACACGATGGACACAGAAGGAAAAGTGGTCGTCGGCGTCGACGGTTCGGAATCGTCGGTGCAGGCGCTCCGGCTCGCGGCCCGGCTGGCGCCGGCCCTGGACTCCCGGATCCACGTTGTCGCCTGCTGGGACTTCCCCCAGATGTACGCCGGCTACATTCCCCCGGACTTTGCGGCGTTTGAGGAGTCCGCCGCGAAGATCCTGGCCGAGACCATAGCCAAAGCCTTCGGGCCGGCTGGGCACGATGCGCCGGAGGGACTGAGCCAGGAGCTGGTCCGCGGGCCGGCAGCTGCCAAACTCGTGGACGCCGGAGCCGGTGCGGCGATGCTGGTGGTGGGGCGCCGCGGCCATGGCGGGTTCCTCGGCATGCACCTGGGATCCGTGAGCTCGGCCTGCGTTTCACACGCTGACTGCCCGGTCCTGGTGGTCCACACGGACGGCAGCCACCGCACGCACCATCTCCGGAAGGACGCCACGGGCCAGGACCCGTCCCAGCCGTAGATCCGGTCCTTTCCCGGGCGTAAACAACGCTCCGCAGTCCCATGCGCGGGCGCGATCACCTATGCTCAGCAGAGCACCTGAGCCCAGGCTCAACGACGAACCCACACAGGAGCAATCTCATGACCAACTGGCGGATCAGGGACTTTCACACGGCGGACCTGGACGGCATCCTGCATCTGTGGGAGTCCCTCAAAGCCACGAATGTTGAGCCCGTTTACGCGCTCTCCGAAGTGCTGGCGTCGTGCGAAAAGGACCATGCAGTGGTGGCGGTGCAGGGCGACCTGGTGGTCGGTGCCGCCGTCGGCCGGGCCGCCCATGACCAGGGCTGGATCGTCTTCCTGGCCACCCTCCCCGAATACCGCGGCCGCGGGATCGGCACGTCCCTGCTTGCCGCCGTCGAAAACCGGATGGCCCCGCACGGGCTGAACAAGCTCTCCGCGCTCATGCCGGAATCCGAAACCCGCGTGGAGGCCTTCCTGAGCCAGGGCTTCCTGCTGAAGAAGAACCTGCGCTACTTCGAGCGGACCATTCCCGTCCAGCGACAGGAGCTTGAGCCGCTCGGCCTCCTCGGCGGCCGTGTCCTCGCCCGCGACCTGTGGGAGAACGTGGCCGGAATGCGCCGCGAGAAGGAGCTGCTGGAGCGCCGGCTGGTCCTCCCGCTGGCCGAGGCCGACCTCGCCGACGAATTCGGCGTGGTGCCGCCGCGCGCCGTCGTGCTGTTCGGTCCGCCGGGAACGGGCAAGACCACCTTCGCCAAGGCTATTGCTTCCCGCCTGGAGTGGCCGTTCGTGGAGGTGTTCCCCTCCCGGCTGGCCTCCGATCCCAAGGGCCTCGCCGGTGCGCTGCGCGAGACGTTCCTGGAAATCGCCGAGCTTGAGCACGCTGTGGTGTTCATCGACGAGGTGGAGGAGATCGCCTCCCAGCGCTCGGGCGAGCCGCCGTCCCCGCTGCAGGGCGTCACCAACGAACTCCTCAAGATCATCCCGGCCTTCCGCGAACAGCCCGGCCGCCTGCTGGTCTGCGCCACCAACTTCATCCGGGCCCTGGACTCGGCCTTCCTGCGCCACGGCCGCTTCGACTACGTCATTCCCATTGGGCTGCCCGACCGCCAGGCCCGCGAAGCCATGTGGCAGCGCTTCATCCCCGCCGCGGTGGTGGACGACGTCGACGTCGAACTGCTCGTGGACCGCACCGAGGGCTTCTCCCCCGCGGACATCGAGTTCGCGGCGCGCAGCGCCTCCCAGCGGGCCCTGGAAAAAGCAGTGTACGACGACGGCGGGCTGGCCTCAGGGGGCACCGTTTCCGTCCGCGAGGCCGTGCGGAAGGGTCCCGCCACGGAGGACTACCTCGACGCCATCGCCGACACCCGGACCACGGTGAGCAAGGAAGTCCACGAACAGTTCCTCGAGGACATCGACGCCCTGGGCCGTGTGTAGCTGCCCGCCATTTCGACGGTTCCCTGCTGGCTAGACGCCGGCTGACGTCGAGTGGGCACGGAACCGTCGAAACGGCGGCAGGAAGGAGGAACCCGTGATCCTGTTCCTGACTGTTGTGAGCGGGCTGGCCTGGACCGTGGTGTACATCGAGGCCATACGGATCGGATTCAGGGACCGGAGTTACGCCATTCCGGCAGCGGCCCTGGCGCTGAACTTTGCCTGGGAGGTCATCTACGCCTCACGGTCCGCCGTTACGGGGCTTTCCGCGCAGGGCGTCTTCAACATCGCGTGGGCCCTGGCTGATGTCCTGGTCCTGTACACCTTTTTCCGGTTCGGCAGGTCCGAACTCCCGGCGTGGGTCACGCAGAAACTCTTTGTCGGCTGGGGCGTCCTGCTGGGCATAGCTGCCTTCGCGGTGCAGGGGCTCTTCGTCGTGGAGTTCGGCTGGGACGACGCCGCCAAATATGCTGCCTTCCTGCAGAACCTGCTGATGTCCGGGCTGTTCATCGCCATGTTCGTGACCCGGGCCGGCACGCGGGGACAGTCCCTGCTGATTGCGGTGGCGAAGTGGATAGGCACGCTCGCGCCCACCATCGTTTTCGGCTGGTACGGGAACTCACCGCTGATCCTTGGAGTGGGTGCCCTCTGCAGCATCTTCGACCTTGCCTATATCGGCCTGCTGTGGAGGGCGGGCCTGCGCTTCCGGACGCCGGCGGCCCGGGGATGACGCGGCGCTGACAAATTCCTTAGTTTGCCGGCGTCCCGTCCAGCTCTCCCAGCAGCCACGGGTTGATCCGCTGCAGGATCTTCCGGACTTCTTCCTCGGGAACGGCTGCGTACAGCACCGGCCGGGCATCGGCATACCGGGTGACCGGCGGCTTGTCCGGCCACTTCTCTGCCAAGGCCTGCACGCGCTCCGGGAGGGAGTTGTGCGCGTTGTCGGCGATCTTCACGAGAGTGGCGTCATGGTCCTCGGCGATGAAACGGATGCCGGCCTGATAGTCGTCGGGGTCGTCGTGCAGCCGCTTCGTGACGCGCTCGATGATCCGCACGGCCCGTTCGGAGACGCCCATGTCGAGCAGCGCCTGCCTGGTCATGGGAGTGTCCTCCGCGATGTCGTGGAGGTACCCGGCGATCCGGATGTCGTCGTCGAAGTCCTCCAGCGCATCCCCCACGGCCAGCACGTGCTCGCGGTACGGGCGTTTGAGCTTGTCCTTCTGACGGTTGTGCGCCACTTCTGCAAGGACCTTGGCGGTCTCTACGGTGAATCGTGCTTCCGGCAATCCTTGTTCTGGCATACCCTCAGCGTACCGACCGCCTCCAACTACACGCCCGGCCAGACCCACGGCACGCGCGGGAGGGCCGCAGGATCGAACGCACGGAGTGCTGCCTCCAGGGAATCTGCCGGCAAATCCAGCGAGTCCAGGATCATCCGCCGGACAGCATCTGCCGGCATGCCGACGGCGGCGAGATCGCGCAGCGTGACGGCCCCGTCCCGCTTGGCCAGCCGTGCGCCGTCGGCGTTCACCACGAGTGGAACATGGGCATATTCCGGAACAGGCATATTAAGGAGGGAGGCGAGGTATGCCTGCCGGGGCGTGGATGGGAGCAGGTCATCACCCCTCACCACCTGGTCTATGCCCTGTTCGGCATCATCCACCACCACGGCCAGGTTGTACGCCGTCACACCGTCGTTGCGGCGGAGTACGAAGTCATCCACCACTCCGGTGAAGGTGCCGTGCATGGCATCCTCCACCGTCCACTCCGTAGCGGAGGAGCGCAGGCGGACGGCAGCGGGCCGGACCGAGCGCCTGAACTCCACTTCCGCCGTCGAGAGCCTCCGGCAGGTTCCCGGATATGCGCCCTGGGGTGCATGCGGCGCGGACGGCGCTTCCTGGATTTCCCTGCGCGTGCAGAAACACTCGTAAGTCAGCCCTGCGGCGGCCAGCCGGCCGATCGCAGCCTTGTACAGCGGCTCCCTGTCGGTTTGCCGCACGACGTCACCGTCCCAGGAAACGCCGACGGCGGCCAGGTCGCGGAGCTGCTGTTCCTCCGCCCCGGCGCGGGCACGGTCCAGGTCTTCGACGCGCAGCAGGAAACGCCGGCCGGTGGACCGCGCAAACAGCCACGCGAGCATCGCCGTCCGCAAATTGCCCACATGAAGTTCACCCGACGGGCTGGGGGCGAAGCGGCCGGCACTAGTCATGTCGTCCAGCCTATGCCGAGCAGCACAAGAGCCCCTCAGCTACCGCGCTGTCCCGGCGTACGCGGGGCTCGGTGGCTCAGGGGCTCTTGCCGTACCGGTTCCTGGCTGCGGAAGTGCGGCACTGCTTGCGGAATGACGATGCGTGAACAAGTGTCAATCAGCGGCGGCTTCCTTGCGGGAAGCGTCGTCCAGGAACCGGGTGGTGTGCCGGTAGGCCTGTGAGCCTGCGGAGTTTGGCGGTAGCCGCGCCCTTGTTGCCACTATTTGAGCAGAAGTCCTACAGTAGGCGCAAAGGGCGGCGCTGAATGTGGTCAGACTGATCACTGGCTGTACGTCAAACCGACAGGGAGTGATCAGATTGCAGCAGCTGGATGCCACCGACCGGAGGATCCTCGCGGCGCTCGACGACGACCCCCGGGTCCCCATCATGGTGCTCGCCCAGCGGCTCGGCCTGGCGCGCGGCACCGTCCACTCGCGGCTGGAACGGATGACCGAGTCAGGGGCGCTCCGCCCGAACAGCAGCCGTGTGCTTCCTGCCGCACTGGGCCGTGGCGTGGCGGCGGCAGTCAGCGCCGAGCTGGACCAGAGCCACCTCAACGAGGCCATCGCCGCCCTCCGGAACATCCCGGAAGTGCTGGAGTGCCATGCACCGGCCGGTGACACCGATCTGCTGATCCGCGTGGTGGCCACCAGCCCGGACGATCTCTACCGGGTGTCGGAGGAGATTCGGCTGTGCCCGGGCATCGTCCGGACATCCACGAGCATGTTCCTTCGGGAGGTCATTCCCTATCGGACCACCGGGCTGCTCGGCGGCTGACGGCGTGCCTCACGCGCCACGCCGGACCTGCGCAAATCATTGGCTAAAACTGCGGATATTCTGACGGCGGTCCTGCGGCGCCGACTGTAGCCTGATTCAGCACCTGCCGCCGGAATCCGTCCCCGGCAGCCGGTGCGCCTCCATCCCAAGGTCTCAGCTTAGGGTTCGGTCTCACTAAGGAACTCCATGCGCTCATTTTCCCGTTCAATCGCCGCAGCGACCGGGCTGCTGGTCTTCGCCGCCGGATTGGTCTCCCTGCCGGCGGGCCCCACGTTCGCAGCTCCAACCCATCAGACTGCTGATCACGCCCACGATGCTCCGGAGACGCAACTCGTGCCCGGCACCCCGCACGGGGAGCACATGTACGAATCAGCGCCGGGCGTCCCCATGGACACTCCGCCGACCGGAACGGCCCTCCAGACAGAAGCCGGGGTCCTTGCTTCCGCGCCGATGACGGTGAAGCTCGTGACAGCCAAACTCGCCGACAACAAGAACGCCGTCTCCATGACGGCGGCGGACCAGGCGATCGTAGCCACCAGCAACTACTGGAAGGCGATGTCCAACGGGCGCATCTCGATGACCGTCACGAGCCGGGTCGCGGGGCACCAGTCGGCGGCCACGTCCTCGATGTCCTACTACGACATGATCAACAAGATCACATCCGAGCTGAAATGGACCTACGGCACCAACACCGCGCTCGTGGTCTTCGTTCCCACCGCCACCCTCTCCTACGGTGCGCTGGGGGCCGGCTTCAGCAGCAACGGCAACAGCGGCCGCGTCCTGATGCCGCAGATCAACACCACCTTCACCAAGAGCGTTCTCACCCACGAGTTCGGCCACGTGCTGGGCGCCATGCACGCGGACGCCCTGCAATGCGGCAGCGGCGCCAGCGACGTGGCGACCACCAGCACCGGCCAGTTCAAGGACTCCAGCTGCTACATCCGTGAATACGGCGACACCACCGACCTGATGGGTGCGTCCCGGTACAGCATGCCCGTGGTCAGTTCCCCCTTCTGGGACTCCCGCGGACTCGGCCGGGGCGATGAGGTCCGCGACCTCGGGATTGCGACAGGCATCAAGAGCTACACGCTGCGGCCGTGGGGCGGCACACTCGCGAACCGGGCACTCAAGTTCACCGACCCCGTCAGCCGTGAGACTTATTACCTCGAGCTGCGGCAGCCGGTGGGCTACGACAGCTACTTGAGCAGTGACTACGCCGGCAACCGGGGCGTGAAGATCGTGCAGCCCGGCGGGGCGACTCCAGTCTCATCCCTGACGCTCATGCCCTCCACCATTCCCTTCAGCGGCTACTACAGCGCGAACCATGCCTGGCAGGCCGGACGCACGTTCACCACGCACGCCGGAACCACGGTGACGATCAATACCGTCACTGCCGACTACGCCGCCGTGACCATCAACGCCGACCCCGCCCTGCGGGCAAAGATCCAGTTCTCCGCCGGCGACTTCAACGGCGACGGGCGGGCGGACGTGCTCTCCCGCGAGTCCGACGGTTCCCTCATGCTGCTCGCCGGCCAGGCCGGAAACAAGCTCGGGGCACCCGTCCGGTTCGCTGGCGGCTGGAACATCTTCAACACAGTGGTGGGCGACGTCGACTTCACGGGGGACGGATTCCCGGACATCTTCGGCCGCACGTCGGCGGGCGAATTCTGGCTCTACCCGGGCAACGGCAAGGGCGGCTTCCTTCCCCGCATCCGCATCGGGGGCGGCTGGCAGATTTTCCAGCGCCTCGTCACTCCCGGCGACGTGACCGGCGACGGCAAGGCGGATCTGGCGGGCATCAAATTCGATGGAACACTCTGGGTGTACCCCGGCAACGGCAAGGACGGCCTCCTGCTCCCCAGCAAGGTGGGCGCCGGATGGGGCACCTTCAACGCCGTCGCTCCGGGCAGCGGGTTCAGTGGCACCGGCGGCGGGCTGTTCGCGCGCAGCCAGACCGGATCGCTCTTCTTCTACCCGGCAAACGGGGCCGGCGGATTCCTCGCAGCCACCAGCCTGGGGGGCGGCTGGGGTTCGTTCAAGGACCTCATCGGCGGACACGACTTCACCGGGGACGGGCAAAGGGACCTGCTGGTCACCACCGCAACAGGCCCCGCCGCACTCTACCCCGGAAACGAGACCGGCCGCTTCGCCACCCGGGTCACGGTTCCCGGCACGGACTGGGACGAGTACCGCCAGGTCTGGGAGGCCGGCGACGCCACGGGCGACGGCCGCGCGGACATTTTGGCGCTCACATCGCAGGGAACGCTGTGGCTTCACCCCGGCAACGGCTCCGGCGGTTTCCAGACCGCCCGGCAGCTCAACTCCGGATGGCAGACCTATGACCAGATCTTCAGCGCCGGTAACTTCGACGGAACCGGCGGACTGGACCTGATAGCGCGGGATGCGGCCGGCGTGCTCTGGGTCTACCCCACCGACGGGAAGGGCAAGATGCTGCCGAGAAAGCTCCTGAGCACGATCTTGGCCGGTTTCAGCCGCTTCCTGTCTCCGGGGGATTTCACCGGCGATGGAAAAAGCGACCTCTTTGCCCAGTCACCCGACGGGCGGCTCTGGCTCTACCCCGGCAACGGTGTGGGCGGCCTGCAGCCCCCCAAGGCTATGGGATACGGATGGAACGCCTTCGACCAAATTGTCAGCGCCGACGACTTCACCGGAGACGGCAGGAACGACATCATGGCCCGCACCCCGGCCGGTACGCTATGGCTGTATCCGGGTAACGGCGGAGGCGGTTTCCTTCCGAGGAAGCAGCTGGGCAGCGCCTGGAACATGTACAAGTCCATAGCAAACGTGGGCCGGTTCGCAGGGACCGTCAGCCCTGGCCTCATCGCGACGGCGCCGGACGGCCAGCTGTGGCTATACGCAGGCAACAGGCAGGGCGGCTTCCAGGCGTCCATCCTGAACCCCCGCTAAACCGGTCGCCCAATAAGCACCACAACGGCAGGCCGCGGAAGATCCCCTTCCGCGGCCTGCCGCGTTTAACCTATACCGGCGGACCGGCGTTGGACTTGAGGTTCTTCATCACCAGCGTTGACGTGAGCCGCTCGACGCCGGGCAGCACCGTCAGTTCACTGTCGTAGAACCGCTGGTAGGAAGGCAGGTCTTCCGCTATCACCTTGAGCAGGTAGTCCGGCGAGCCGAACAGCCGCTGCGCCTCCACGATGTTGGGGTTGTCGGCAACCCGGTTCTCGAAGATCTCCATGGTGGGCTGGTCCACCTGCCGCAGTGTCACGAAGACGATGGCTTCGAATCCCAGCCCGACGGCGGACGGGTCAATGTCCGCCTTGTATCCGCGGATCACCCCCGAGGCCTCCAGGTCCCGGAGCCGGCGGTGGCACGGCGCCACGGTCAGTCCCACCTTTGCAGCGAGCGCCGTGGCGGTCATCCGGCCGTCCTCTTTGAGGTGGCGCAAAATATTTCTGTCGATGTGGTCGATCACGCAAAGATCTTACCCTCGTGGCGGGAGTCTGCGCGAAATCAGGGAACACTTATGGCGGTAAATTTCCTAGGCTTTTCGCATTGCCCGTCAACGAGGAGCCCCGCCATGAATCCTGAGCTTTTCCTGGCCTTCGTGGTGGTCGCCGCCGCCTTGGCCTGCACCCCCGGTGTGGACTGGGCCTACACCATTGCGGCAGGGCTCGGACGCCGCAGCTTCGTACCTGCGGTGGCGGGCCTGTGCAGCGGTTATGTGCTGCACACGGTGCTCATGGTGGCCGGGTTGGCAGCCCTGCTGGCGGCCCTTCCGGGGCTCCTCGGCTGGATCACGGTCGCCGGGGCCGGCTACCTGCTGTGGCTGGGAAGCGCAACCATCCGGTCCTGGCGGAGTGCGAGCTTCACCGTCGCGGGTGCAGCGGATAATTCCGGCCGTAACCAGTTCCGGTCGTTCTTCCAGGGGATGGGGACCAGCGGCATCAACCCCAAAGGCCTGCTGTTCTTCATTGCCCTCGTGCCCCAGTTCGTCAGTGCCGAGGCACCGCTGCCCGTGCCGGTGCAGTCGGGGCTGCTTGGCCTGACGTTCGTGCTGCTGGCCGCTGTCGTCTATACCGCCGTGGCCCTGCTGTCCCGGAGGCTGCTCCAGTCCCGGCCGGGCGCCGCCCGCCGGGTGACACTGGCGAGCGGCATCATCATGGTGTGCCTCGGTGCCGCGCTCCTCTTCGAGCAGTTGGCGCCCCTCCTCGCGGGGCCCGCCTAACGGCAAGCAGCCTCACGTCTTGCGCTCCATGAACCACTCGGTGAAGGCGGTCGCCCGCCCGTCCGGTGCGAGCCGGATGACCCAGAGGTTTTCGTAGCTGGGCCGGTCGTCCAGGTAGGTGGTGCGTCCCTGGACGAAGGCGAGGTCGCCGTCGGATCCGAGCACTGACCACTCGAACCTCCAGTCCTCGGGTTCGTCGGCGGAGGCGATCCACCGGTCCACGATCTGCTCACGGCCGCGCCAGGCATCCGGGTCGTACGGGCGGGTTGCGTAGACGGCGTCCTCGGTGAAAAGCGCCCGGATATCGTCCGGCGCATTCGTTTCCCACGCTGCGATGTACTTTTCCATCCATTGCCTGATTGCGTCAGTCATTTGTCCGTTGTACCCCCGGGCCCGCGTACCCACAAGAGGGGCGCAGGGTGAAACGGCGCCGTCAGTCGCCGTCCAGCTCCTTCCACTCCTGTTCCCAAAGCCTGCGCGCCTCCACGTCCTTGCGGATGACCTCGAAGGTTTCGAGCTCGGCGCGCCGCCGCCGCCAGTCCCGTGGGTTCAGGGATTTCCGGCCGTTGTCCAGCACGAGCAGGGCGCGGTCCGTGATGGCGTCGTTGCGCAGCGCCAGATTGGTTTTCCGCCGCCGCAGGACTTCCTTCAGCGCCCGTTGCGCGTGCTCATGGGCGCCGAGGCGGCGGAGGGACCGCCCCCGGAGCAGCAGCAGGGCCGCGGAGAGGTCGTCGGCGTTGAGCAAGCCTTCGGTCCAGACAACCACCTCCTGGTCGCGCCCGAGGGTGTAGGCCAGCGCGCACCTCGCCAGGGCGGTTGGCAGCGACGGCGGAAGCATGGTCAGCGCTTCAAGGGCGGCTTCAGTCTGGCCCGTCTCGCGCAGGGACTGCGACAGTGCGAGGAACACCGACTCCTCACTGAACAGCACCGGAACCTCGATGCGCTCGGCGACCTCCACCCGGGTGACCACGCGGGTGAGGTAGCTGGCCGCAAACTGGTTCGCTTCGTCGTCGTTCCTGATGCTGAGGCCGCGCTGCAGCAGCTCCACCGCGCGCAGGTACCCGCCCTGCTTGTGCGCGAGCAGGCCGGCCATGACGTAGCACAGGCCCGCCCAGCCGGGGTGCTCCCGGCCCACGGCGATCAGCCGGTTCGGGTCGGTGTTGTTGAAGATGGCGTCGTAGACCGCCTTGGCGGTTTTGCCGGGTAGGAGCTTCAGCCTGGGGACGCTGCCATCCACGCCGATCAGGGCGGCATCACGGCCGCCCAGCACCCCATGGATCAGGCCGCCGACGCCCTCGGCGATTTCCCGTACAGGCGTCCGGATCAGTCCGGCGCCAAAAGGAGTGAGGTCACGGGTGTCACGGTAGATCGGTCCTGGAATCTGCCCGGCGCTCATTCTTCCATGCTAGTAGCCGCACGAATCTAGCCCGAAGCCGCGCCAACCCACACGCCGATCACCCAGGTGCTGGCGGCAAGGCAGGCGAGGCCGAACTCCACGAGGATGCCCAGTCCGGTGGCTTTGAGGGCGGCCCAGCTGGTTGTCAGGGCCGTGCCGAAGTTCCGCGTCCGGTGGACCTCGCTGAGCAGCAGCCCGGCGGCGAAACCCACGAAGAGGCCCACCACGGGGATGAGGAACATGCCGGCGATCCCCAGTACGATGCCCGCGGCGACACTCCGGTTGGGAATTTTGTGCTGTTTGAGCTTTCGCCCGGCCAGCACGGCACTCGCTGCCATCCCCGCCAGCACGAAAATCATGCCGATGCCGAATACGACCCATCCGATGGCCCCTTCGCCTCCCCAGATGGCCCAGGCCAGCAGGCCCAGTCCAATCAGGAAGCCGCCGGGCAGCACGGGGATAACGGTGCCGGCCACGCCCACCACGATGGCCAGGCCGCACAGGATGGTCACGACAGTCTGGGCGTTCATGCCCCCAGTCTAGGATCCGGCAGTCTGGGGCACGGCAGTCTGGGGTCCGGCAGCGGGCGGCCTCACCGCTGCCGTGAGGTCCCCTCTCCCTTAAAGAACGACGACGGCGGTGCCGCCCGGCAAGGGGGCGGCACCGCCGTCGTGATCCTCAGTCAGATCCGTCGGTTCAGACGGCGTCTTCCGCTGCCGCAGCGGCGACGGCGGCCGTCACGGCCGGTGCCACGCGCGGGTCCAGGGGGCTGGGCACGATGTAGTCGGCGGACAGGTTCTCCTCAGCCAGTTCAGCAATGGCGCGGGCTGCGGCAAGCTTCATGGCCGGGGTGATGCGGCGGGCGCCGGCATCGAGCGCTCCGCGGAAGATTCCGGGGAAGGCCAGGACGTTGTTGATCTGGTTGGGGAAATCGCTGCGTCCGGTGGCGACGACGGCGGCGTAGCGGGCGGCAACGTCGGGCAGGACTTCCGGGTCCGGGTTGGACAGCGCGAACACGATGGAGCTCTGGTTCATCAGCTTCAGGTGCTCCTCGTCCAGCTTGGAGGACGAAACACCGACGAAGACGTCTGCGCCGAGGAGAGCCTCGCCGGGACCGCCGGTGATGCCGCGCGGGTTGCTGCGCTGCGCCATCTCGGCCTTCTTGCTGGTGGGATCGGCGGCGATGTCGGCGCGCTCGGCGCTGATGGCGCCGCGGGAGTCCAGCAGCACCACATCCTTGACGCCGGCCGTGAGGAGGATTTCCGCGACGGCGATGCCTGCGGCTCCGGCGCCGGAAACCACGACGCGCAGGCCTTCGAGCTCGCGGCCGGTGACCTTGGCGGCTCCCGTCAGCGCGGCGAGGACCACGACGGCGGTGCCGTGCTGGTCATCGTGCATCACGGGGCAGTCGAGTGCTTCAATGAGTTTTTCTTCGAGCTCGAAGCAGCGCGGGGCGGAGACGTCTTCAAGGTTGACGGCGCCGAAGCTGGGACGGAGCCGGACCAGCGTTTCCACGATCTCGTCCACGTCGGTGGTGTTCAGGACCAAGGGAATGGAGTCCAGCTCACCGAATGCCTTGAAGAGGGCGGACTTGCCCTCCATGACCGGAAGGGATGCGCTGGCGCCGATGTTGCCGAGGCCCAGAACGGCGGTGCCGTCACTGACCACGGCAACCAGGCGCTGGGCCCAGGTGTGGGTCTTGGCCAGTTCCGGATTGGCGTGGATGGCGCGGCTCACCTGGGCGACGCCGGGCGTGTAGGCGATGGAAAGGTCGCGCTTGTTGTCGAGCGGGACCGTGCTGGTGATGGAAAGCTTGCCACCCTCGTGGGAGGCAAAGATTTCCTGCTCCGTCAGCGCCTCGGCCGCGGTGTTGTCGATGGGGGCAATCGTTTCAGTGGACACTTCGTTGTCTCCTTGGCTAGCCGTGGGCGCACGGCACAGTATGGCTCAAGCGTGGGAGGCTCAAGATGGTCAGGTGCGCGCTTCATGACGGGTCCACAAGGTGGCGGGGCCTGTCCGGAAGCCCGCGGGGTGCGGGTTGCTAGCCACTCCGGTCCTGCAATGGTAAACAGTGGGGGACGCCGCTCTTTGCCAGATGAGGCCCGCGGGCGGACTTAAAACGGATCTTGTGCCCAAATTCACCCGATATGACCCCATTTCGAGGCCAGTGGTCTAGACCGGTTACGCAGTGTGGCGCATGGAGCGTGGGCGCGGAACCAGCAGTGCGCAGGCGTTCTTCAGGTCTTCCTCTGCCTCGAAGAGCGACAGTCGGCGGCAGCGGACCGACTGGACTAGACCGGTAACGGTCAGCAGCAGCACCCGCGAGATGCCGGTGTCGCCGCTGGCAGAGGTCACGGCCCGCTCGGACAGGGTGTCGATTTCACGAAGCAGCGTGGTGGTGTCCCGGTCTTTGACGTACACGCCCTTGCTGAGGCAATGCTCCACGGCCGGCTGCATCACGCGCATGTGGAAAATCTCCATCACCACGCCGGACAGGGCGTGGACGCGCATCGTCCCGGCGCCGGGCCAGCTGCCCACCTTGAGCTCGCTCAGCTGATGCCGGTAGAGCGCAAGCATGAGGTGCGTCGCCGACGGGAAGTAGCGGTACAGGGTGCTGAGGGGGACATCGGCCTTGGCGGCAACCTCGGGCAGCGTCACGGACTTGATTCCCTTGCGCGCGAAGCCCGCTGCGACGTCCAGGATGCGGGCATACCGGGCCTGCTGCCGGGGCAGGGAAGGAGGAGCGGCCATGGGCGGAAGATCTGGATTAAATTCAAGCATCATCAGTCCGGAGGTTGAGATTCCTGGCAGCCAGGAGAGTCCCCATCCCGATCCTGCCCGCAATTCGCCCCCAACTATACGGCACCGTTTCCGGCCGCCCGCCCCTGGCCGGGAAGCAGGCCGGCCTCCGCCTGGCGGAAAGCAGGCCAGGCAGCGGTACTCAGTCCACGCCCTTGATCTTCACCACGAACACGGAGCCCAGCAGGCCGATCACCGCGGCGGCGACATAGAGCGAAACGTATCCGCCCCAGAACGCAACGAAGGGCCAGGCGAGGACCGGCGCGATGACCTGCGGCAGGGAGTTGGCAATGTTGATGACGCCCAGGTCCTTTCCGCGGTCGCCGGCGCTGGGAAGGACCTGGGTGATCAGGGCGAAGTCCACCGCGAGGTAGGCGCCGAACCCGATGCCCAGGACGCTGGCACCCACAATGCCCCCGATCCAGGTGGGAGCAAAGGCGAGGATCAGCGACGCGGACGCGATGATGGCGGAGGAGGCGATGACCAGGGGCTTGCGCTTGCCCATGCGGTCGCTGAGCCGGCCGCCGATCACGCTCGTGATGATGACGAACACGGCGTACAGCGCGGTCAGCACCAGCACGCCGAACGCCGGCTCGAGTCCTGTGGTTTCCTTCAGGCGCACAGCGTCCGCGAGGAAGAACAGCAGGTACAGCGTGACCATGTGGTTGCCGATGTTCACGAGCAGCCGCGTGATCCACGCCCATGCGAAGTCGGAGTGGCGCAGCGGCCGGATGAAGCTGAGCAGGAAGGCGCGCCAGTTCAGCGCGGGCCTCGCTGCCGCGGGGAGCGGCGCGTCGTCGCTCTTGAACAGGTACATGACGACGCCCGCCACCAGGGCTGCGGCGCACACCACGTAGCCCAGCGCGAAATTCCCGCTGACGACGGCGGCAATCACCGCACCGAGCAGGACGCCCACCGTCTGGCCCATCGCGGCCAGGCCTCCCACGGTGGCGCGCTGCGGCACGGGCACCCGGTCGGGAACGGCGGCGGTGATGGCCGCGTAGGCACCGTTGCAGCCGGCCTGAACCAAGCACCACAGCAGCGTCATGACGGCCACATTGGGCGCCCCGGCTAAGCCAATCAGCGCAGCGGCCCCGAGGATTGCGCCCGCAAGCACCCATGGGACGCGCCGACCGAAGCGGGACGTGGTCCGGTCGCTGAATGCGCCGAAGAGGGGGTTGGCCACGAGCGACACCGCCGCGCCGGCGCCCGTCACCAGTGCCAGGATCGCTTCCTTCTGGCCGGGGTCGAAGTGCTCGGCCTGCTGGCCCAGCAGAACCTGGATGGGACCGAAGAACGCCGCGTTGATGCCGAGGTTGACCAGGACCACACCGGTGGTCCACACCGGCCTGACCCGGACGGTCGGCTCGGCGAGCGCAGTGGCCTGCCGCGAGCCCACTAACGCGGGGTCGGGAACTGCACCTGGAATGTCGGACAGACTCATGGCAGGCTCCCCCTGGATCGGTATTGATCGTGTGAAATCAGACTATCTCCAGGACGGCTGGAACAGTGTTCATTGCGGCGATAGAATGCCTTGCCTGCGCGCCTCTTGCCACTGGGGTACCTCTGCAGAGTCACGCATCACTTATTCCATGGGGGAAAGCACCTTGTCGCAAGAAACTCCTGGCCATCGCGTCCTCCTCAAATGCGCCGCTGTGGCGGTCGCCGCCGTCTTGGCGCTCACGGCCTGCACCACTAACAAGTCTGACCAGGCTTCCTCAGCGTCCGGTCCAGACGCATCCTCCACTGACGCGACTGTCATCCGCGTCATCGACGGAGATACGTTCGTAGCATTGACCAGCACTGGAGAAAAAACCGTCCGGCTGCTGAATGTGGACACCCCGGAAACCAAGGATCCCAACGGTCCCGTTGAATGTCTTGGTCCTGAAGCGACGACGGCGCTCGAGCAGCTCCTTCCCGTCGGGTCGGTGGTCCGCCTGGAGCTCGACGTAGAGCCGACGGACAAATACGGACGTACCTTGGCCGGCGTGTTCAGCTCGTCCGGCACCTTGATCAATGCGGAGGTCGCACGCCGCGGCATGGGCATTCCCATTCTCGTTGAGCCCAACCGCAAGTTCTATCCAGCGGTCGAGAAGGCCTTCGAAGAGGCGCGAATGCAGGCCGCTGGACTGAACTCGTTTGAGATCGCCTGCCTGCCGGCGCAACAGGTTGAGAATGTCGTCTCGGCGGTGGAGACGATCGTCGCGCTTCCGCTCTCCGACTCCAATTCGGCACTCGATACATCCAATGCTGCCCTTGTGACCGCCCTCGCAAGCATCGCGGCGCTCAAGACAGCATCGGCGGCCAAGAGCAAGATCCATTGGGCCGCTTACCGCCCGGCCGCGCTGGCCGCTCTCGTCTCACGGCTGGACACGTCAGCCTCCGCGGCAAAGGCACGGCAGTCAGCCATTCAGGGCAAAAAGAAGACCGTCGCGGATGCTGCAGCGGCAGCGAAGGCACGGGCGGAGGCTGAGGCAGCGGCGAAGGTGGCGGCTGACGCGGCGGCAGCGGCAAAGGCCAGGGCTGCTGCGGCAGCAGCGGCCGCAGAGAGTGAAAGAATCAGAAACCTCCCTCCGGTCTATGTTCCACCCGCACCGCCCGTATACGTTCCGCCGGTCGTTCCAGCACCGGCGCCGGTGACCGACCCGTACCCTGGCTACACGGGCCCGCGGTGCTACGCGCCAGGCGGCAAGACGTGGAGGCCTTGCGGATAATTAAGCAATGGTTGCCAGACATAGCCCCAAGGAGAACCAATGAGCGCTTCCCCTGCCAACGATGCGACGGCCCGCCAGGCGGCAGCCGTCAGCACGGCTGACCTCTACGACGAACGGGGCGAGGAGCTGGCCTCCATTGCCCTGCAGTTCCAGTCCCTGGGCGGCCACTCCCATTTCAGCGGCCCAGTCCGGACCATCCGGTGCCTTGAGGACAACGCACTCGTCAAGTCCACCCTTGGCTCGCCCGGCAACGGCGCCGTGCTCGTAGTGGATGGCAACGGCTCCCTGCGGACCGCCCTGATGGGGGACATGATCGCGGCGAGCGCCGTGGCAAACGGGTGGGCCGGCGTCGTCATTCACGGGGCCATCCGCGACCGCGAGGCGATCGCGGATCTGCCGCTCGGCGTCAAGGCCCTGGGAAGCAACCCGCGCAAGAGTGCCAAGGCGGGCGCCGGGGAGACCGACGTTGACCTGCTCATCGACGGCGTGACCATCCGGCCCGGCGCCACGATCTGGTGCGATCCGGATGGCATCCTCGTTGAGCGTTAGATAGTCGAGCGATAAATAATTGTGCCCTGCGGGAACAAAGCGGAAAGTAATATAGTTACTGAAAGCAACTATCAATTGCGAACCCCTTTTCTTCCCTTGGAGCACCCATGTCCAAAACTACCGCCGGACCCGCACCCGGAGAGGTCCTGACCAAGCGGCAAACCACCACCGTCATGGTGGGGCTCATGCTCGGCATGTTTCTCTCGTCGCTGGACCAGACCATCGTCTCAACGTCCATCTACACCATCGCCAACGACCTCGACGGCCTGTCGCTGCAGGCCTGGGCCACCACCGCCTACCTCATCACCTCCACTGTCACCACCCCTCTGTACGGGAAATTAAGCGATATCTTCGGCCGCCGCCCGCTCTACCTGGCCGCGATCGTGATCTTCCTCGCAGGCTCCCTCTACGCCGGCTCCGTGCAGTCCATGACAGAGCTGGCCATCGCCCGCGGCATCCAGGGCATGGGCGCCGGCGGCCTGCTGGCCCTCGCGCTGACCATCATCGGCGACATCGTTTCGCTCAAGGACCGGTCCAAGTTCCAGGGCTACTTCATGTCCGTCTTCGGCATCTCCTCAGTCCTTGGCCCCGTGGTGGGCGGTGCCTTCGCAGGTTCCGCCAACATCCTGGGCTTCGACGGCTGGCGCTGGGTATTCTTCATCAACCTGCCGATCGGCCTGGCGGCACTCGTTGTGGTCTTCCTGTACCTGCACCTGCCCGCCAAGCACGTGAAGCAGAAAATCGACTACTGGGGCGCCGCGGCCATCACCCTGGCCATTGTTCCGCTGCTCCTGGTGGCCGAACAGGGCCGCAGCTGGGGCTGGACCTCGGCACCTTCCCTGCTGTGCATCGGCCTGGGCGTCATCGGCATCGTGGCGTTCCTGGCGGCCGAGAAGCGCGCCGGGGACTACGCGCTGATTCCGCTCCGGCTCTTCCGCAACCTCACGTTCGGCCTGTCCTCGCTGCTGAACTTCATCATCGGCATCGGCATGTTCGGCGCCATCGCCATGCTCCCCATGTACCTCCAGCTGGTCAAGGGCCTCACCCCCACCGAGGCCGGGCTGATGATGATCACCTTCACGGTGGGCATCCTCTCCGGCTCCATCACCGCCGGACGGACCATCTCGGCATCGGGAACCTACCGGATCTTCCCGATCACGGGCACCGCCGTCCTCACCGCGGCCGCCGTCGTCATGGGACTCTCTCTGGGCGCTGACACCGAGCTTTGGGTCCCGGGCCTGATCGCGGTGTTCTTCGGCCTGGGCCTGGGCTTCTGCATGCAGCCGCTCACGCTCGCCATGCAGGTCTCCGTCCCGCCGAAGGACATGGGCGTGGGCACCTCCTCCGCCGCATTCTTCCGCTCCATGGGCGGCGCCGTGGGAACTGCCGTGTTCATCTCCATGCTGTTCAGCCTCGCTGCGGACAAAATCGGCACGGGCATGAAGGACGCCATGCAGAACGCCGAGTTCCTCAAGGTTCTCAACGACCCCGCCGTGGCCGCCGATCCCGCGAACGCCAAGCTGTACGAGTTCTTCGAGAACGGCGCCACCAACGACTCCCTCAACGACACCAGCTGGCTCCACTCGGCCAACCCCGTGCTGACCCGGCCCATCACCGAGGGCTTCGCGCACTCCATCGACGCGGTGATGCTCATCGCCGCGGTCCTCACCGGCATTGCATTCCTGATCAGCTTCGCCCTCCCGAACAAGAAGCTCACGGACCCGAAGGCCGCTGCCGCCAAGGAGCCGGTGGCTGCCCGCTGACCACCCGGGAAAGCAAGACGCGAAGAACGACGACGGCGGGACGCCCGCCGTCGTCGTCTTCTGTCCCGAAGTGGAACAGCGCGCCGTGACGTGCCACACTGTTAGGCGCGTGTGCGCCGGCCCTCTGGCCGGTACCGCAGCCGACGACGTCCGCACCGCAGAAACCACCCCCCAAAAGCCAAGGGAGAACCATGTCCACCGCCACCGAGCAACCTACCGCCAAGATCCCGAAACGGGTCATTTGGCTGGCGCTTGCCGGCGCCGTTGGAGGCTTCCTCTTCGGCTTTGACTCCTCAGTGGTCAACGGCGCCGTCGACGCCATGAAGGACGAATTCGCGCTGAGTGAAGCCGTGACCGGCTTTGCCGTGGCGGTCGCCCTGCTCGGATGCGCCGCCGGCGCGTACATGGCCGGCAAGGTGGCCGACCGTTACGGCCGCATCCCCGCCATGAAGCTGGGCGCCCTGCTGTTCCTGGTCAGCGCGGTCGGCACCGGCTTCGCCTTCAGCGTCTGGGACCTCATCTTCTGGCGCCTCGTCGGCGGCCTCGGCATTGGCCTGGCCTCGGTGATCGCCCCGGCCTACATCTCCGAGATCTCCCCCAGGCACGTCCGCGGCCGCCTCGCCTCGCTGCAGCAGCTCGCCATCACCACCGGTATCTTCGCCGCCCTGCTGTCCGACGCGCTCTTCGCCACCTCCGCCGGCGGAGCCGACCAGCCGTTCTGGCTCGGCATCGAGGCCTGGCGATGGATGTTCCTGGGCGCCGCCCTGCCCGCCGTGGTCTACGGCTGGATCTCCTACACCCTGCCCGAATCCCCCCGGTTCCTCGTCATTCAGGGCAAGGAGGCCGACGCACGCAAGGTCTTTGACTCCATTGCACCCAGCGAGGACACCGACCGCCACCTCCGCGAAATCCGCGAGGCCATCGAGGAGGACCAGCTCGCCGGCAAGAAGGGTTCCCTGCGCGGCAAGACCTTCGGCCTCCAGGCCGTCGTCTGGATCGGCATCACGCTGTCCGTGCTGCAGCAATTCGTGGGCATCAACGTGATTTTCTACTACTCCACCACGCTGTGGAAGGCCGTCGGCTTCCAGGAGAAGGACTCGCTCACCATCTCCGTGGCCACCTCCATCACCAACATCCTGGTCACGCTCGTGGCCATCGCCCTCGTCGACCGGATCGGGCGCCGGCCCATCCTGCTGGCCGGGTCCATCGGCATGGCCGTCTCCCTGGGCTCCATGGCCGTGGCCTTCGCCTCCGCGCGGGGCACCGGGTCAGAGATTTCGCTGCCCGGCGCGTGGGGCCCCGTTGCCCTCGTTGCCGCGAACGTATTCGTCATCAGCTTCGGCGCGTCCTGG
The DNA here is from genome assembly GCF_059759125.1 of Arthrobacter sp. GQ119. Lineage (NCBI taxonomy): Bacteria > Bacillati > Actinomycetota > Actinomycetes > Micrococcales > Micrococcaceae > Arthrobacter > Arthrobacter sp. GQ119. The sequence goes on from NZ_JCAXEA010000019.1 coordinate 73,924, forward strand.
GGCCCGCTCGTCTGGGTGCTGCTCGGTGAGATCTTCCCGTCCCGGATCCGTGCCCGCGCCCTGGGCCTGGCCGCCGCCGCCCAGTGGATCGCCAACTTCGCCATCACGCTGAGCTTCCCCGTGATGGCCGCCGGTTCGCTGCCGCTGACGTACGCCATGTACGCGCTCTTCGCCGCAGCATCATTCTTCTTCGTCATGTACAAGGTGCCGGAGACGAACGGCATGTCGCTGGAACAGGCTGAAACCCTGTTTGTTCCAAAGGGGTCCGTTAAGGTCTGATCGGCTCTTAGCCCCCCGGACATGTGGAGGCGCCAACGTTCCCAAGGAATGTTGGCGCCTTCTGTCATCTGCGGCTGATGCGGACAGGCGGCCTGCCAATACGGCCGCCTGCGCGGGCACCGTGCAGGTGTTTCCAACTGCCGTTCGGGTTCGGGCGGAGCGGGGCTAGGCTTGACCCCATGAGCAACACCGAAGCCGTTCCCCGGGAAGTGCTTTGCGAGGCGGCGGGCACCGCCGTGGATATCGAAATACTCGTGCCCCGCGCAGTGCCGCTGGGCGGTCCACGGGCGATGGACGTGCGCCGCACCCTGCCCCAGCGCCAGCGCAGCCTGATCGGTGCCTGGTGCTTCCTGGACCACTACGGTCCCGGCCATGTCGGTGCGACCGGGGGAATGCAGGTCCCCCGCCACCCCCATACCGGCCTGCAGACGGTCAGCTGGCTCTTCACCGGCGAGGTGGAGCACCGGGACTCCGCCGGGTTCCACGCCATGGTTCGGCCCGGCGAGATCAACCTGATGACAGCAGGCCGGGGCATCAGCCACTCCGAATACTCCACCCCGGACACAGACGTGCTGCACGGCGCCCAGCTCTGGGTGGCCCTCCCCGACAGCGCCCGCCACATGGAGCCCACGTTCGAGAACTACCGCCCGGAACCCCTCGCAGGAGCGGGCTGGACTTTGCGCGTCTTCCTTGGCTCCCTGGCCGGCAGCACGTCGCCAGTCGCGACGCACAGCCCGCTCCTCGGGGCCGAGATCCTGCTCGAACCCGGGGCGACGCTGGAGCTTGCAACGGAGACCATGTTTGAGCACGGCGTGCTGCTGGACGCGGGCTCCCTGCACCTGGACGGACATCCGCTCGCCACGGACCATCTGGCGTTCCTGCCGGTGGGCCGGTCCTCCCTGACCCTCACCGCCGGCACCGATCCCGTGCGCCTGCTCCTCATCGGAGGCGAGCCGCTGGGCGAAAAGATCCTCATGTGGTGGAACTTCGTGGGACGCAGCCACGAGGAAATCGTCGGCTACCGGGAGCAGTGGCAGGCCGAGATCGGCGCGGAGAAGCCAGCCGCGCCGGGCACGGGTGGCACGCTGCGCTTCGGCACGTTCCCCGCCGGTGAACCCGCTGCCCTCCCCGCCCCCGCGCTTCCCACCACGCGGCTGCGGCCCCGGAGCTAACCGGGTTCCCCGCGCGATGGGTATCGCCTAGACGGCGGCGGTGACGCCTTCCGCTTTGCGCTCCTCAACCAAGCCGCAGACGGCCGCGAAGAGCGGGTGATCGGACGTGAGCCCCGTGATCCGTTCGGTCGCGTCGGCCGGCTCGGAGGAGGCCAGGATCTGCCCCAGCTCCACCGCTTCGGCGTCGGCCGGGTCATTGAACCGCAGGGCCGCGGCGATCGCTCCGAGCAGCGCTTCCGGCACAATGCCCCGCTCGGCGAGTTCAGCGGCAGGGCCAATGAACCGTTCGTGCCGGCCGAGCTTGCGCAGCGGCGCCCGGCCCACACGGTGCACGGTGTCCGGCAGGTGGGGGTTGGTGAAGCGGCCCAGGATCTTCTGCACGTAGGCTTCCTGCTCATCGTGGCTGAACCCGTGCTTGGCCACCAGCAGCTGCTTGGTCTCGTCGAGCACGGCCCGCACATCCGCCGCGACGTCCTGGTCCGCCATGGCCTCGGAGATCTTCTCCAGCCCGGCCTCGAAGCCGAAATACGCGGCGGAGGCGTGGCCGGTGTTGACCGTGAACAGTTTGCGCTCGATGTAGGGCCCGAGCTGGTCCACGAATGTGGCGCCGGGGATGACGGGGGCTGCGCCTCCGAAGGGCGTGCGGTCGATGACCCACTCGTAGAACGTCTCCACCGTGACATCCAGCCCCTGGCCTGGTTCCTGGTTGGGCACGATCCTGTCCACGGCGGTGTTGGCGAACACCGCCGCGTCCGCCAGCTGCCCGGCGGCGTCGTCCCAGGACGCGAGGATCGCTTCGCGCAGGATGTCCGTGGCGTTGATGGCGTTCTCGCAGGCCATCACCTGGAGCGGTGCCTTGCCGGGGGCCCGGGCTGTAATGCCCTTGGCGATTGCCGGGGCCACGAACTTCAGGATGTGCGGCCCCACGGCGGTGGTGACGATGTCCGCCGTCGCGATCTCCTCGATCAGCTGCGCTTCATGCGTGCTGGAGTTGATCGCCCGGAAGTTGTCCACGGTGCTCACGGCCGGGTTCTCCCCCACCTCGTGCACCTGGTAGCTGTCCGCAGTGGCAAGCTGGGCGATCAGGTCATCCGCAACATCAGCGAACACCACCTCATACCCGGCCTGGTGGAGCAGCAGCCCCACAAACCCCCGGCCGATGTTTCCGGCTCCGAAATGTACTGCCTTCACTATGCGTTGACCTTTCCGAAGAGTTCCAGGACCTCGTCCACAGATGTTGCCGCCTCAAGCTGCGCCACCTGCGCCTTGTTCGTGAAGACCTTCGCGATCGAGGACAGGATGTGGAGGTGCTCGTTGTTGACGCCGGCCACGCCCACCACAAACTTGACCTGCTTGCCGTTCCAGTCGATGCCTTCCGGGTACCGGATCACGGACACGGCGGACTTCATGATGTGGTCCTTGGCGGCGTTGGTGCCGTGCGGGATGGCCAGGAAGCTGCCCATGTACGTGGACACGGATTCCTCGCGCTCGTGCATCGCGAGGATGTAGTCGTTGTCCACGGCTCCCCGTGCCAGCAGCAGCTGGCCCGCTTCGTCGATGGCGGCGTCACGGGTGGTGGCGGATCCGTTGAGGACCACGCTCTCGGCTACCAGGATGTCCGACGGCGCGGCGGCGGCTTTGGCGGGCTCCGCGGCTGTTTCACCAGGAGCCGCAGCGGCAGGAGCCGCAGCGGCGGGAGCGGCTGCGCCGCCGTCGGCAGTTCCTGCCGTGTTGCTGCGCTGGACCAGTTCCACGATCTCCTCATAACGCGGGCTGTTCATGAAGTTGTCCACGGAGACGTGGACGGCGCTGGAGGTGACGGGTTTGGCGCGTTCGGTGAGGTCCTGGTGGGTGACCACGACGTCGTAGGTGTCGCTGAGGTTGGCGATGGAGGCGTTGGTTACCTTGACGTCCGGGAAGCCGGCATCCTTGATCTTGTTGCGCAGCACCGAGGCACCCATGGCGCTGGAACCCATGCCGGCGTCGCAGGCGAAGACGATGTTCCTGATGGGGCCGGCCATCACGGCAACGCCGCCTGCACCGGCGCCGGTCAGAGCAGAGGACACGGAGCTCTTCTTGCCCTTCATGGCTTCCATCTTTGAGGTGGCGGCACTGAGGCTGTCTTCCTCGGTGTCACCGACGGGAGTCTTGCTGGCCCTCAGGATTACCGAAGCGATCAGGAAGGAGACGGTGGCGGCGAGCAGGACCGAGAGGATCACTCCGACATAGCTGTCGCGGGAGGTCTGGGCGATCACAGCGATGATGGACCCGGGCGCCGCCGGCGCCACGAGGCCGGAGTTGGTGATGGCCAGTGTCGCGATCCCGGTCATGCCGCCTCCGATCGCGGCGAGGATGAGGATGGGCTTCATCAGCACGTAGGGGAAGTAGATCTCGTGGATGCCGCCGAAGAAGTGAATGATGGCGGCACCGGGAGCCGATGCCTTGGCCAGGCCCTTGCCGAAGAACATGTAGGCGAGCAGGATACCGATGCCCGGTCCGGGGTTGGCCTCAAGCAGGAAGAGGATGGACTTGCCCTGCTCGAGCGACTGCTGGATGCCCAGCGGGGTCAGCACGCCATGGTTGATGGCGTTGTTGAGGAACAGCACCTTGGCAGGTTCGATGAAGATGCTGGTCAGGGGCAGCAGCCCGTTGTTGACCAGGAACTGGACCACGTTGCCCGCGCCCGTGCTGAAGGCGGTGACCAGCGGGGAGATGCCGTAGAAGCCGAGCATGGCCAGCAGGGCTCCCCAAATGCCGGCTGAAAAGTTGTTCACCAGCATCTCAAAGCCGGGCCGGATCTTGCCTTCCCAGATCGAGTCGATCTTCTTCATGGTCCAGCCGCCGAGGGGGCCCATGATCATGGCACCGATGAACATCGGAATGCCGGCACCGATGATCACGCCCATGGTGCCAATGGCGCCAACAACGCCGCCCCGGACGTCATAAACCATCCGGCCGCCGGTATAGGCAATCAGGAGAGGCAGCAGGTAGGTGATCATGGGACCCACGAGGCCCGTGTTCGCTACTCCCTCCGCATTGGTGCCGAAGCCGCCAAGCTGCGGGACCGGGATCCAGCCCTTCTCGATGAAGAGCGCGGTAATGAGGCCCCAGGCGATGAAGGCGCCGATGTTGGGCATGATCATGCCGGACAGGAACGTCCCAAACTTCTGGACGCCTACGCGCATGCTGGTGCGGGGTTTCGCAACTGTCTCTGTTGCCATGTGATTTCCTAACCGTGATTCCCGCTGCATCGCAGGATGGTCCGATATTTTCAACGACTAACTGTTGGGACCCGTGGAGATCCGATGGAGCCATTCGAGAAAGAGCTTGAGTTCCGAGCTGGAGAGCTGGTCGGAGTGCGATGCCTGCAAAGCCGCGTTCAGGGCGATGGCAGCCACCACCACTGACGACTTCCCGGATTCGTCCGGCCCGGCTTTCCTTGCCTGGTCCGTGGACACCGCGAAGATCATGGCGTCCCGGGTCATGGCGGACAGTTCGAGGTTCCGGTCCGTGGCCGGTTCCGAGATCAGCATGAGCGTGACGCCCACGTTGGCCGCCAGGATGCTCCTGGCGGCTTCCCGCGGCTGGACGTTCAGCTGCCCGGCCGCAGCGGCTTTGTTGAGCATCTCCTCCATCAGCGCCTCGGCATCGGCAACGATGGCTGGGCGGCTTTCCGGGCGGATGTTACCGAACATGACCAGATAAAGTTCCGGCTGGTTCAGCCCGAACTGCACGTGGTTATCCCACATTCGGCGGATGTCTTCCAGCGGCTGCCCGGACGGGGCGAAATCCCGTTCACCCGCCACATATTCTTCAAATCCTGCGGAAACGACGGCGTCAAACAGGCCCTCCTTGTCACCGAAGTGGTGGTACAGGGTTGGCGCAGTCACCCCCGCCAGCTGGGTGATCTGACGTGTGGAGACGGGCGCCCCCGCGGAATTGGCCAGCAATTCGGCTGCCGCACGCAGCAGCCTCATCTTGGGCGGCAACTGGCCATCGAAACTCATAACCGCTACCCTATCACCTATAGCAACGCTATATGAACTGCATCACATACACTTTTTTCAGGCACCGCAGAACACCGTCGGACGCAGCTGTTCCGAACGGCCCGGAGAGTCCGGGCACAGACAGGCGGGCCTGGCTACCGGCAGAGAACGAGGACCTTCAGTGCAGAACTTCCCAGGAGTTGGCGTCAGCCCAGGCCGCATCATCGGAACTATCCGCCAGATGCCCAAGCCCATCAGCGAACCTCCGGCCGGCGAGCAGCTGCCGGCAGGCACCACCCCCGAGGAGGCGACGGCGGCACTCAAGAAAGCAGCCACCGCCGTCCACGATGAACTCAAAGCACGGGCCGACCACGCCACCGGCGACGGCAAAGCCGTCCTGGAAGCGACCGCGCTGATGGCTAAGGACACCATGCTGATCAAGGGTGCCGCGAAGCTCATTGCCCGCGGCACATCGGCCCAGCGAGCCATCTGGGAGTCGGGCTCCTCGGTGTCCGAAATGCTGCACAACCTGGGCGGCTACATGGCGGAGCGCGCCACGGACATCCTGGACGTCCGCGCCCGCATCGTGGCTGAACTCCGGGGCGTGCCGGCCCCCGGCATTCCCACTTCGGAAACCCCCTTCATCCTCGTTGCCGAGGACCTCGCGCCGGCGGACACCGCAACCCTGGATCCGAACAAGGTCCTCGCGCTGGTGACGGCAGGCGGCGGCCCGCAGTCCCACACCGCGATCATCGCCCGCTCCCTCGGCCTGCCGGCCGTGGTGGCCGCCGTGGGCGTGGACGAACTGCCGGACGGCACCGAGGTCTATGTGGACGGCGCCGCAGGCTCCATCACCGCGGATCCGGACGCGTCGCTGCGCTCCGCCGCGGAGGCCTGGGCGGCCACGGCATCCCTCCTCGCCGAGTTCAGCGGCACGGGCGCGACGGCGGACGGGCACCTGGTCCCGCTCCTCGCCAACGTTGGTGGCGCCAAGGACGCCGTGGCCGCAGCCAAGCTCGGGGCGCAGGGCGTGGGCCTGTTCCGCACGGAATTCTGCTTCCTGGAACGCGACACCGAACCGACCGTCGAAGAACAGGCGGCCGCCTACAAGGGCGTCTTCGACGCGTTCCCCGGCAAGAAGGTGGTCCTGCGGACCCTGGACGCCGGCGCCGACAAGCCGCTTCCCTTCCTGACCGACTCCACGGAGCCCAACCCCGCCCTCGGCGTCCGGGGCTACCGCACAGACTTCACCACGCCGGGCGTGCTGGACCGCCAGCTCGAAGCCATCGCCCTGGCCGAAAAGCAGTCCGAGGCCGAGGTCTGGGTCATGGCCCCCATGATTTCCACGGCCGAAGAGGCAGCCCGGTTCGCGTCCATGTGCGCCGAAGCTGGCATCAAGACGCCGGGAGTGATGGTGGAGGTCCCGTCCGCCGCCCTCACCGCGGACACCATCCTTCGCGAGGTCGGCTTCGCCAGCCTGGGCACCAACGACCTGACGCAGTACGCGATGGCCGCCGACCGCCAGCTCGGCCCGCTTGCCGGCCTGAACACGCCCTGGCAGCCGGCCGTGCTGCGCCTCGTGGGGCTCACGGTGGAAGGCGCAGCAGCGGAAGGCCACAACAAGCCGGTGGGCGTGTGCGGCGAGGCAGCCGCTGACCCGGCCCTCGCCGTCGTCCTGACCGGCCTCGGCGTGACCACACTGTCCATGACGGCCCGGTCCCTGGCCGCCGTGGCCGCCGTCCTCAAGACCGTCACGCTGGCCGAGGCCCAGGAACTGGCCAAACTGGCCCTGTCCGCACCGAGCGCCACCGAGGCGCGCGCATGGGTCCGGGAGAAGCTTCCCGTCCTCGAGGAGCTCGGCCTGTAACCCGGCCTCTATTGCCGAGCCTGATCGCCGGCGGGCCGGTGCCCGGATTTTCCGGGTGCCGGCCGGCCAGCGCCCAGTTCTTAGGCTGTGACGCCGCCGGCCGCCGTGCTGGCCCAGCGGACAATGGCTTGAGCCACGGCCTCCGGAGCGGTGTCCTGGACCACGTGTCCGCGCCCCAGCACGTCCACCAACGTGCCGTGCTGCGCCTGGGATGCGAGGAACTCACACCACGGACGGCGCGCGATCGGGTCCCTGCTGCCCCGGAGCACCAGCACGGGCTGGGCCACTCCGCAGACCCGCGTCTCCAGCGGATAGCCGAGCATCACGGGCAACTCCGTCAGGTACCAGCGGAGCCCGGCCCTGAAATAGTCGCTGAATACCGCCAGGTTGGTGGCTGGACTTTCGCTGAACAGCGCGTCCCGCGTCAGGGACAGCGCATGCCAGGCTGCACTCCTCCGGGCGGGATCCACCACCGGGCCCATGAGCACCACGCGGCTTACCAGTTCCGGTTCCTGCAGCGCGAGTTCAACGGCGAACTGCGCCCCCATGGAGTGGCCCACCACCACGCAGGAGCGGACGCCGGCGCCGGAGAGGACGGCCGCGACGAAGGCGGCGTATTCGCACACAGATACTTGGCGGTCCGGGCGCTTCGCATCGCCGAAGCCGGGCAGATCAAAGGAATAGACGACGGCGTCGCGCGCCTGCCTGCCGCTCGCCAGCTCACGGTGCAGCCGGGCAAAGTAACGGTGTGAAACCCCAATGCCGTGGAGCAGCACGAACACGGGCCGGTCCCCCTTGGACGTCCCGGCCGGCCGGCCCCGGTCAGCCTCAGAGACGTAGAGGCGGCCCGTCAGGCCGTGCGCCGTCACATCCACTCCGCCGCCAAGTTTCATCCGCCGAGCATACCCGCCTTGGGAGTGATCCTGCGGGGCCCGGCGAGCGCCGGTCCCTCAGGGGGAAGGCGCATGGCAACAGTTAGGCTTCTGCCATGGCATTGATAGCTCCCAGGGTGGCGGGCGCCCTTCCCGCCGAAGACGCGCAGAAACTCCGGCAGGCGCTCGACGGCGGCACGGACATCACCGTGTTCGTTGACGGCACGGTCCACCGGCTGCCGCCCCAGGCGCGGGATGCCGTCGTCGACCTCCTCGCCAGGTTCAGCCGGGGCGAGGCCGTGACGGTGAGCAGCGTGGAGGAAATGCTCACCACGTCGCAGGCGGCAGAGCTGGCCGGGATCTCTCACACCTACTTGCGGAACATGACGGACCGGGGCGAGATACCCGTGGAATACCGCGGCACCCACCGCCGGATCCGGCTGGCCGCCATCATGGCCTGGCTGGACGGGCAGAAGAAAAAGCAGGCGGCCGAAGGCGCTGCCGCGGACGATGCACCGGAGGCGGCCAGCGGGCAAAAATGACGCGCCGCCTCCCGTGGGTGACGGCGTGATAAGGATAAAGCAACGATCCGGCCCTGGGAGGGAAACGATCCGCTGACCGGGGTTACTCTTTATTCGTGTTGAGATTCCGGGGGTTGCACATTCTGGCAGGCATTGCCGCCATGGGTGTTGCCGCCGTCCTCGGAATGGTCATGGATCTGAACAATACGGCCATCTTCACATCCAGTTGCGTGGCCTACGTGGCCGTTTCCATGTGGACGGAAAGCAGGATTGCCCGGTACCGGAACCGGGAACAGCCCATCGGTGAGCAACTCGTTGGCGAACGGCCAGGCGAACAGCGTGTCAGTGAACAGCGCGTGGGTGAACAGCGCCCGCTTGAATCCCGCGGCGGGGAGCAGCCCAGCGGCGAGCAGCGCCCTCGGGGCGAAGGCAATGCCGCCTGACGTTCCCGGCTGGATCCGCCCCGGCTAGATCCGCGGCCTCGCCGCCCACCGCCGCGCCTTGAGCGTGGCATGCAGCTCCAGCCGGACCATGCCCTTCAGCGGATCCACGCCCAGCAGCTGCCTTATGCGGCCCAGCCGGTTATAGATGCTGCTGCGGTGAAGATGCAGTTTCGCGGCAACGTCCTGGACCGAACCGTCGTTGTCGTAGAGCAGTTCCAGGACGGGCAGCAGTTCGCCGTTGCGGTCGTGGTCTTCCAGGGCCTGGAAGTTCACGGACCCGGCATCGCCCCAGACGCCGGCGCCCCCGCCGGCCGATGCCAGGAGCTGGTAGACGCCCGTGGCCCGGCAATCCACAAGTTCGCCCAGCTGCGCGTCCACCGCCGCGGCCTGGGCGGCCACCCGCGACTGCCGGTACGCCTCGGCCAGCTGCTTTGTGCGGGTGAAACCTTCACTTATGCCGAGGATGATGCGGTCAACCGGGCGTCCCGCCCTTTTGGCGAGTTCCAGCTGATAGTGCACCAGCACCTGCGCGTGGCTGGCCCTGCCCGTCGATTCCCGGAACAGCACGACGGCGTGGGTTTCGGTGCCCGCGCTGAAGAGTACGGCATCGACGCCGATGGTCGCCTGCAGCGCCGCAGACCGGTGGATCAGCGTAGACGCTATGGGATCCGGCCCGGCGGCCCAACCGTCGGCATCGAGGACTGTCACCAATTGCCACGGTCCGCGGTCCTGCACTTCCTTCCAGCCTGCCACGGCGGCCACCGCGTTGGCCTCTCCCGCGCAGGCCGCCAGGAACTCACGTTCGCGGCCGCGGCGGAATTCAGACTCGGCCGTATTGGAGTCCAGCAGCAGGCCGGAAAGCAGGTCGAGCTCCTCCCGGACGTCGGGCAGCTGGGCGAGAATCGTCGTCGCGCTTTCCTCCTCGAGGTCCTGCTGGACCCAGAGGTAGCCGACGCGGAAGCCGCGGACCATCAGCGGCACGCAGACGCGCCCCAGCATGCCCAGTTCCTCGTTGGCGGGAACGACAACGGGACGCACCGCTGTTGCGATCCCGTGCGAGAGCTGCCATGCCTTCACATCTACGGGCACGCGCTTGCTGAGCAGGAAGTTCACCCTGACCCGGTCGGCATGCGACTGGTTGGAACTGTACGCGAGCAGGAGTCCGTCCAGGTCCTCAAGGGACAGACCCCGGCCCAGCTTCTGCGCCACCCGCTCCACGAGCTGCTCCACATCCTGCTGCATGCAGCAAGACTACGTCCCGGATGGCATTCGGGGCGAACGGACAGCAGGCGACACTTGACGCTTCCGGCCTCGACAAATGTCTAACCGTTGCGAGTAAAAACCCCGGAATCATGCGGTTTCTCCTGCAGCCCCACGGCACCTTCCTGTCGCCTGCCTCACAGCCGGATCTATTCTGGAAGCACAACTCCCCGCAACTCTTGGCCCACACAGCCATCGAATATGGAGCCCAAAAAATGATCATCGGTATCCCCAAAGAGATCAAGAACAACGAATTCCGCGTCGCCATCACCGCCGCCGGCGTTCACGAGTTCCGCACCCACGGCCACACGGTCCTGGTAGAGCGCGGCGCTGGCCTGGGCTCCGGAATCACGGACGAGGAATACGCCATAGCAGGCGCCGAAATCGTCGCCGACGCCGACGACGTCTGGGCCCGGGCGGACATGGTCATGAAGGTCAAGGAACCCATCGCCGCGGAATATCACCGCTTCCGCAAGGGCCTGATCCTCTTTACCTACCTGCACCTCGCCGCCGAGCCCGAACTGACCCGCGAGCTCATCAACTCCGGCGTCACCGCGATCGCGTACGAAACCGTCCAGGAAGGCCGCACCCTTCCCCTGCTGGCCCCGATGTCCGAGGTCGCCGGCCGCCTCTCCGTCCAGGTCGGAGCCACCTCCCTGATGGCCCCCGCCGGCGGCAAGGGCGTGCTCCTGGGCGGCGTTCCCGGAGTCCGTCCGGCCAACGTCGTCGTCCTGGGTGCCGGCGTGGCTGGCACCAATGCTGCGGCCATGGCCCTGGGACTCGGTGCGGACGTCACCATCCTGGATATCAACATCAACCGCCTCCGCGAACTCGACGCCCAGTACCAGGGCCGGCTGAAGACCGTCGCGTCCAACAAGTACGAGATCGAAAAGTCAGTGGTGGACGCGGATCTGGTGATCGGCTCCGTGCTGATTCCCGGCGCCAAGGCCCCCAAGCTCGTGACCAACGAGCTGGTGGCCCGCATGAAGCCCGGCTCGGTGCTCGTGGACATCGCCGTGGACCAGGGCGGCTGCTTCGAGGACACCCACCCCACCACGCACCAGGAACCCACGTACAAGGTCCACAACACGATCTTCTACTGCGTGGCCAACATGCCCGGCGCCGTTCCGAACACCTCCACCTACGCGCTGACCAACGTCACCCTGCGTTACGGAGTGGCCCTGGCCAACCTGGGCGTCAGGGCCGCGTTCGAGAAGGACCCCGCCCTCGCCGCCGGCCTGAACATCGCAGCAGGCCACGTGGCACACCACTCCGTCTCCGAGGCGCACGACCTGCCCCTCGTGGCGGACTGGCACGAACTGGTTTCCGCCTAACACCCACCGTCGACTGCTCCGTAAGCGCCCTTTTGACCCCTCATAACGGCAGCTACGGAGCAGTCGATGGGTTTTTAAGCGATGGCCCTGGCCTGTTCGATCAGTTTGAGGACTTCGACCGGGCCTGCCGGATCCACCGGAAGCGGAAGATCGGAGGCGGCGCCGCCGTCGGTGACCTTGTCAGCGAGGATGCGGTAGAACTCCGGGTAGGCGCCGCGTTCGGTGGACACCCGATCGAGGTGGCCGTCGCGGCCCAGCTGCCCGGCCCACTCGGGGTCTTCCAGACCGTATTCCTCGTCCAGCGGGCCTCCGCCAGCCACGATGTACGGTTCCTGCGGATCCACGCCGTGCTTGGTGAAGGCGCCCTCAGAACCCAGCACGCGGTAGCGCGGCCCCTGCTGGGCGCACAGCATGTTCATCCAGAGGTGGCTGAGCACGCCGGATCCGTGTTTCAGGACGAGGAAGCAGTCGTCGTCCGTGTTTTCACCGGGCCGCCGGGCGTTGAGTTCCGCATGAATAATCTGGCCGGGCCCGAACAGTTCCAGCGCCTGGTCCAACAGGTGCGTGCCCAGGTCGAACAGGACGCCTCCGCCGGTCGCTGCCGTGGCCTCCGCTTTCCAGGCCTTGGACACTTCCGGGGACCAGCGCTCGAAGCGTGATTCGAACCGCATCACCTGCCCCAGGGCCCCGGCGTCAAGCAGACCTTGGACGGTCAGGAAGTCGCCGTCCCAGCGGCGGTTCTGGAAGACGGTCAGGACCCGATGCAGGTTTTCCGCCAGCGAGGTCAGCTCCACGCCCTCGGCGCTGGTCACTGTGAACGGCTTGTCCACGACGACGTCGAGCCCTGCCTCGAGCGCGGCCTTCGCCAGCGGGTAATGGGTTGCCGGGGGCGTCCCCAGGACCACAAGGTCAAGGTCCCCGGCCAGCGCGAGGACGGCATCGGCGTCGGGAACTGTTTTCACACCCGGATAACGGTCGACGGCGGCCGCCTGGCGGCCGGCATCCGACGTCGCGATGACATCCAGTGAGTATCGGGAGTCGGCAGCAATCAGCGGGGCGTGAAAAACGCTTCCGGAGAGGCCAAAACCCACGACGGCGGTGCGGATAGGTCCGCGTTCACCGGACGGCTGCCGTCCCGACGGGGAGAGGGGCGAGGAGGGGGATGCGGTGCTCATGGTGCAACGCTACTCCGGGATCCCGCCCTCCGCAGATCCGACCACGCGGGTGACCAGCTCGCGCCATGACTCCTCAAGCCGCTCCGGGGAAACGCCGTGCACGCGGACGGCGTGGAGCAGCCGTTCCGCATCCAGGGTGGCACTCAGCGACATGGCCATGAGCCACGGGTCCGCGTCGAAGCCGGCGGCGCGCAGCAGAAGCTCGATATGCCTGTGCCACAGCACCACGGCGGGAACCTCAAAGCGGTTGTACACAGAATGGTCGGCAGCCCGGGCGAGGTCGCCGTATTCCAGGATGTAGCCAATGCGGCCGGCGCCGAAGGCGATGAGCCGTTCCAGGGGAGGCGCCCCCGGGCCCAGGGGCGGAGGGCCGAACATGAACCGGCCCTGGAACTCGGCCTCGGCATCACTGAGCAGCGTCATCATGAGCCCGGCCCGGCTGCCGAAGCGGCGGAAGATTGTTCCCTTGCCCACGCCTGCCCGTTCCGCCAGTTTGTCCATGGTGAGGCCATCCGCGCCGCACTCCTCGATGAGCTGCCGGGCTGCACACAGCAGCAGTTCCCGGTTGCGGGCGGCGTCGCGGCGTTCCGGACCGGAACCGCCGGGCATTGCGGAGCGGATTGGGATGAGGCTCACACAAATCATTCTAGACCGGGGAATAATATCCGGACCGTAGTCCGTTTAGTATCGGTGAAGGCAAAAGACGCCTCGACAACCAGCCGCCGCGGACGCTCCGCGGCCTGACACTAGGAGTTCGCATGTCCAAGAACACCGTACTTGCCCTGGTCGGCAGCCTTCGCGCCGATTCCCACAACCGCAAGCTCGCCGAGGCCATCCAGCTCAACGCCCCGGAGGATCTCGAAATCGTCATCTACGAAAGCCTTGGCAACCTCCCCTTCTACAACGAGGACATTGACGTCGAGGGCCAGGTCCCGGAGGCCGCAGCCGCCCTTCGCGCCGCAGCGAATGACGCCGACGCCCTGCTGCTGGTCACCCCCGAACACAACGGAACCATGCCGGCGTCGCTCAAGAACGCCATTGACTGGCTGTCCCGCCCGTACGGCGCCGGTGCCCTTGTCGGCAAGCCCACCGCCGTCGTTGGCACCGCCTTCGGCCAGTTCGGCGGCGTCTGGGCCCAGGACGAGGCCCGCAAGGCTGCCGGCATCGCCGGCGCCCGCGTCCTCGAGGACGTCAAGCTCGCCGTTCCGGGCTCCATGGTCCGCTTCGCCGAGACCCACCCGAAGGACGACGCCGAGGTTGTCGAGCAGATCCAGGGCATCTTCGGCGCCCTCGCCGCCGCTGAGAAGGCAGAGGCCGCAGCCTAGCCCAAGCCGCCCCTATCCCCCGAGGCGCCCCTGGCAACTTGACAGTTGCCGGGGGCGTCGGCGTCCCGGGCGCGCACCCGCCCGGCGCCGTGCGGCGCAACCATTCCGTAACTGAGCTGCGGCCGAACTGTCACCGGCACTCAGTTCCACGCCGACTTCCACCGCACTACCGTTGATATACGGGACGCGCGAGCGGGAAGTGCGGTGCAGTCATGAAGACCAGTCAGTGCGGCAGGACGCTGACGACGGCGGCTGCTGCCCTGTGCCTGCTGCTTCCGCTGGGGCTGGGCTCCTGCGTGCCGGTCCCGGCCTCCCCGGGCGGGACCGTTGCCGAACAGGCTCCTGCCGGCGCGCCGGGCCTGGCCGCCCCTGACCCCCGACCTGCCCCTGCCCCGGCACCGGCACCGGCGGATGCCGCGCCTGGGGCCCCGGCGGCGGTTCCGGGCGGGGAACCGGCCCAGGGATCCGGCGCGGAGCCAGCGCTCGGGTCAGGCGTGGGCACGAATTCCGTCCCGCAGGACGTTGCGACCCCCGTCCCGCCCGCCGCCATGCCACCGGAACTGCCTGCGGAGTCGGGGTCCGCTGAGGGACCGGTTGCAGGATCCGCAGGCGGACCAGCCATGCACGAGGAGCCTGCAGTCGGGGCACCAGGCCCGCCTGCGCCGGGCACGGGAACTGAAGGTGCGGCAGCCGGACCTGCAGCGGGCTTCGGAACGGGCGGCGGCTCAGGCGGGGCGGCGGGAGTCCTCGCGGGCACGGCGGTGTACTACGTGGCCGTGGACGACGGCGGCAGTTCCGGTGTGCGCTTCGGCTGCAACGACAGCCTCGTCGCCGTGCGCCACACGGACCCCGCGATCCGCGAGCCGCTTCAGGCAGCCATGAGCCAGCTGCTGTCTGGAAGCGGGACACCGGCTGGACTGTACAACGCCCTGGGGCCCTCCGCGCTGAAGTACGTTTCCGGCTTCCTGGACGGGGAGACCGTGGTGGTCAGCTTAAGCGGCAAGGTTCAGCCCGGGGGCACCTGCGACATCCCACGGATAGAGGCCCAGCTGACCCACACGGCCGTGACGGCCGTCGGCGCCGTCCGGGCGGAGATTTACGTCGATGGCGTCCGGCTGGCGGACGTCCTGAGCCTGCGCTAGGCACACACCGGCTGATTCACCACCTGCGAGTCACTTACGTGCGTCACCAGGCGCGCGTCACTCACGTGCGTTGGCCCGGGTGAAGAGGGCGTCCATCTCGGCATGGCTGCGGGCTCCGGCCAGCTTGGACCAGTTGCCGTCGCCCAGGACTTCTGAAGCGACCCTGGACACCGTTGCATAAGCCGCCTTCGCGGTATTGCCGCCGATGCTGATCCGCCGCACGCCGGCGTCGTGCAGTTCCCCGGCTGAGGGGGCCCCCACGCCGGCCAGTGCGTTCAGCGGTGCCGGGATCCGGCGGGAGAGTTCGTGCAGGACATGCAGATCCGTCACGCCGGGGACGAAGATCCCGTCCGCCCCGGCCGCCAGGTATGCCGGGACCCGCCGCAGCGTTTCCTCGAATGCCGATTCCGGAAACCGTCCGGACAGGTAGGTGTCCGTCCTGGCGTTGATGAAAAGCCGCACCCCGTACTCCTCCGCCAGCCTCCTGACGGTCCCGATCCTGCGGGCCTGCTCCGCGACGTCGGTCAGCGGTTCACCCCCGGAGTCCTCGATATTCACTCCCACTGCCCCGGCTGCCAGGACCGCCGAGATGGTCTGCTCCAGCTGGGCATCGTCGAAGGCGCCGTCCCTGCCGGCGTACCCCGTTTCGATGTCGGCCGTCACTGGCAGGTCCGTCGCGGCCGCAATCCTGTTGAGCGCCGCCATGGCGAGGGCACGGGGAAGATGGTTGCCGTCCGGAAAGCCCAGGCTCCAGGAGATGGCTGAGCTGGACGTGGCCAGGGCCTGCGCACCGGCCTGCTCCACGAGCTTGGCCGAGGCCGCGTCCCACACATTCACCAGCACCAGCGGCACCGGCCCTTCCGCGTGGAGTTCCCGGAAGGCTGCGGCCTTGTCCGACTGGGCAGGAAGGGACTGGAACGTGGTCATGGCTCCATTCCATGCCCTCGGCGTGCCCGCGTAAAGGACCCGGGCTTCGACTAGTCCTATTTCGTGAACAACTGTTGCCTTCTTGGCAACAGTTGGCTGTATCCTAGGGACTGTGACCCACGAGACACTCGACGCCGCCGCGGCCGTCCTCCCCGCCGAAGCCATTGACGCGATTGAACGGGCGGCAACGTCCTCGCATCGACACGAAGGACTTTTTTCGGAGCGCGCCGCGAACATCAAGCAGTCGGCTGTCCGCGACGTCTTCGACATCTCGCTGCGCCCGGGGCTCGTCTCCCTGGCGGGCGGCAGCCCGTACCTCCAGTCGCTGCCCCTGCAGAGGCTGGGCCAGACCGCTGCGTCGATCATCGCCGAACAGGGCCTGACCGCCCTGCAGTATGGCAGCGGTCAGGGCACGGAAGAGCTTCGCAGGCAGGTCTGCGAGGTCATGGCCGCCGAGGGCATCCTGGACGCGCTGCCCGAAAACGTGGTGATCACCGCCGGCTCCCAGTCGGCCCAGGACGTGGCCACCAAGGTTTTCTGCAACCCCGGGGACGTCGTGCTCGTCGAGGAACCCACCTATGTGGGCGCGCTGAACACCTTTGAGGCGTACCAGGTCCAGGTTGAGGCAGCCGCAATGGACGACGACGGCCTGGTGCCTGAGCTTCTCGAGGCCAGGATCGCTGAACTCCAGAGCGCCGGGAAAAACATCAAGTTCCTCTACACGATCCCCAACTTCAACAATCCCTCGGGAATCACCCTGGCGCAGGAGCGGCGCCAGCGGATCGTCGACATCTGCCGCCGCGCCAACATCCTGGTGCTCGAGGACAACCCCTACGGCCTTCTCCGCTTTGAGGGGAAGCCACTGGAACCGCTGCGCGCCGCCAATCCGGACGATGTCATTTATATGGGGTCGTTTTCCAAGATCTTCGCGCCGGGGCTGCGCATCGGCTGGGCGCTCGTCCCCGCGCATTTGCAGCGCCGTTACTATCTGGCAGCCGAGGCCGTGACGCTGTGCCCGCCCACGCTGAACCAGATGCTGGTGTCGGCTTACCTCAGGGACTACGACTGGAAGGGCCAGATCGAAACGTACCGGGGACTGTACGCGGAACGCTGCCACGCCATGCTTGCCGCGCTGGAGAAGTACATGCCGGACGGGCTGACGTGGACACGGCCGGAGGGCGGCTTCTTCGTGTGGGTGACCCTTCCGGAGGGTGTGGATACGTACCCCCTGCTCCGCAAGGCGATCGATGCCGGCGTCGTCTTCATCCCGGGAGCTGCCTTCAGCCACTCGGCCGAACCTTCCAACAAGCTGCGCCTGGCCTTCAGCGCTGTGCCTCCGGACCGCATCGCCGAAGGTGTGCGCCGGCTCGCGCCGGTGCTAAAGGAAGCCATCGGGCCACAAGCCACAGGGCACCCGGCCGGTTGACCCGCGCTGCGTGTCGGGCCGGCGCTGTAGCCTAATGATGGACACCAGCCGGGCAGACGCAGGATGCGAACATGCAGCCCGCCCGGATGGCGCGAACGAAAGAGAGTGGATCATGAGTGGAATCATTGTTGTCGGCGTGGACGGCAGCGGCACAGCACGCAAGGCCGCAGAGGCGGCCCGGGACCTTGCAGTGGCGCTGGGGGCGACCCTGCACGTCGTGTCGGCTTTTGATACCGACCGGACCGAGGTTTACGGCAGCGGCACCGACAAATGGATCGTCTCCGATGCCGGCGCGGCCGAGAAAGTTGCCAAGGACGTTGCCGCAGGCCTCGCCGTCGCAGGGCTCACTGTGACCTACTCGGCGGCCCGCGGCAAGCCGGCCGAAGCCCTCGTCAAAGAGGCGGAACGCTCCGACGCGAGGATGATCGTTGTGGGCAACCGCCGCATGCACGGCCTGGGGCGCGTGCTGGGCAGCATCGCCAACAGCGTTGCCCACACTGCCTCCTGCGACGTCTACATCGCCAACACCTATGGGGCGGACTAGGCCAGGACAGGCACATCGTAGCGGGAGGCCGTGCCGGCGGGGCACGGTTATTCCCCTGACTTCCTCTGGGCCAGATCAGGCTGCTAACCCCTCAGGAGGCTTGGCAGCCGTTCTGATTGGCTGTGCGGCCGTTCTGCGACGCGGGTTCCGGCGGCTGGCTCCGGCACTGCAGGGTGCGGAGCCATCCGGCCGGGACTGTGCCGCAGTCGGTGAGGCGGGCACCCAGGTACTGAAGGGGACCAAGGGACCACGCCCGGCTTGACCTGCGTCACGCCTCCTGGTGGGCAGTCTCACCCGGCTTTCCGGGCATTGGCGTGTGGCCCCAACGGTAAAATTGATGGTGCCCCCGATGGTGCGGACAGCCCAGCACCTACCAGCGCCAGGATCTAAAAATGCTTACGCTTCAGCGACGCCAGCTCGTCGGCCACGACATCCTTCTTGCCCGCCACGGCAACCACATCTGTTCGATGCGGCTGGACCGCAGCGCGGGACGGGTCATCGCCCTGCTGGACGACGGCTCCGTGGACAGCGCGCCGAACCTCATCTCGCCGGACCTGCAGCTTCCTGAAACCATCCAGACCGTCCTGCGGAACGACTGGAAGTTCCTGGCCACCGTGTCCGGCTGCGTGGCCGGCCTCGCCGGCGTCATGATCGCCGCCGCATTCAGCCTCGCCGGCCTCTCTGCCGATCCCGCTTTGGCTGAACTGATGACCACGTACCCGGCGTACTAAACAGCTCTCCAACGCATGCTCGTGGCACGGACATCAGATCCCCGGTGACCTACGGGTTCAACGAGCGAGGATCATCAGCTCCCTCAGCAGCCACCACAATCCGGACGCCACACCGCCGCCAACCAGCACGCCCATCACAACCTCGGCCACGGTATGTGCGCGCAGCACCACACGGGACCAGCTGACGGCAGGGATCAGCAGCATCAGCGGAAGCCACGGCGGGCCCAGCATGAGGACGGCGATGCCCGTCGAGAGCGCGATCGCTCCTGCGTGCCCGCTGATTTTCCAGAAGAGGCTAATCACGGCAAGCAGGACCACGCTCCCGAAGATCGTCAGGACCATGACAATCACGCTGACTGGCGCGTTGACGACACTCAGAACGCCCAGGCCAGCCAGCAGCGACAGCATGGCCATGCCCATCACCGGTGCCCGCTGGCGGCGTTCACTGACGTGATGATCCGTGACCTTGCCCAGCCGCACCAGCAGCAACACGGCGGCGAACGGCAACACGCAGACAAACAGCACGGCCAGCGCACTGAACCAGATGGTCCCCGGGAAACCCGGTTCAATCACCGGGCTAAGCATCAGCAGCGCAGCCACGGTGACCGGCGGCTGGAAGACCGCCGAAAGGAACAGCGCCACGTGGTTGCGGATGACCATGACCGCTTGCTCTCGCCCCGCGCGGGGACCCTCCGTCATCCGGTGAACTGACGCCGCAGGCCGGGCTCCCGGCTGGTCAGGAACCCGATCAATCCAGCAGGAGGGCAGGCTCTTCAAGGATGGCGGCGACGTCAGCCATGAAGCGCGCGGACAGATCTCCGTCCACAACACGGTGGTCGAAGGACCCGCCGAGAGTCGTTATCCAGCGCGGAATGACCTCGCCGTCCAGTACCCAGGGTTTCTGCTTGATCGTGCCGAATGCCACGATGGCCACCTCGCCCGGATTGATGATGGGGGTTCCGGTGTCGATGCCGAGGGCACCGATATTCGTGATGGTCAGGGTGCCACCCTGCATCTGGGCAGGCTGGGTCTTGCCCGCACGCGCGGTGGTGGCGAGATCATTCAGGGCCAGCGCCAGCTCCTTGAGGGAGAGGTCCTGGGCATTCTTGATGTTCGGAACCATCAGGCCGCGCGGCGTGGCCGCAGCAATGCCCAGGTTCATGAAGTGCTTGACCTGGATCTCAGCCGAATCACCGCCGGGGTTGTCCACCCAGGTGGCGTTGACGCTGGGGTTCCGCGCCGCAGCCCAGATGACCGCCTTGGCCAGGATCAGAAGCGGGGAGACTTTGATGCCCTCGAAATCACGCGAGGCCTTCAGCCGCTTGACGAACTCCATGGTCCGGCTGGCGTCCACGTCCACGAAGATGCTGACGTGCGGCGCGGAAAAGGCAGAGTCCACCATCGCCTTGGCAGTGGCCTTGCGGACGCCCTTCACCGGGATCCGTTCGATCCGCTGCTCCTGTGGCCGGCCCGACCTTCCCCAGAACGTGTCCGCCTTGTCCAGCTCCGCGTCACGCTGGGCCTGGTAGCTGACCAGATCCTCCCTGGTCACCTCGCCGCGGGCGCCGGTGGGAATCACGTCGGCCAGATCGATTCCCAGGTCCCGGGCAATCTTGCGCACCGGCGGCTTGGCCAGCACCTTGTTCACCAGTCCGGTGATGGCGCCGCCCAGTGTGGGCTTCTCAGCGGCGGAACCGCTATATGAGCCCGTCGAAATCCCGGGCTCCGCCAGCGGGGCGGGACCGCCGGTCTCAACCGGCTCGGCCAGCGGGGCGGGACCGCCGGTCTCAACCGGCCCGGCCACAGACTGGGCGGAAGCCTTCCGCGGACGGCGCTTGACGGCGTCGGCCTTTGGGCCGGAACCCACCAGCGGACCGCCGGCCAGCCCGCCGGCCGCCGCGCCGCCGTCGGAAGCGGTTGGACCGGTGTGCGGGTGCTCGTGCAGTTTCCCGTACATGAGCGGCTCGGGCTCGCTCTCCTGCAAAGGGGGCAGCGGGACGTCGGCAGGAGTGGGATCTCCGGAGACGGCGTCGGAGACGCTGATGATGGCCGTGCCGACGTCGACCGTCACTCCCTCGGGAACCAGCAGTTCCGTGACGGTGCCGGCGAACGGGGAAGGCAGTTCGACGAGGGACTTGGCGGTCTCGATCTCGCAGAGGACATCGTTGATAGCCACCGTGTCGCCCGGCCTGACCTTCCAGGAAACGATCTCGGCCTCGGTCAGGCCTTCGCCCACGTCGGGAAGGTTGAACTTGTTAATCGTCATGGGGTCCTCGGGTTTCGAAAGCTCAGGCTGGCCGGCGCCCGGAGGCGACCGCAGGCATAAACGTCAGTGCGAAGCGTCAGTAGCTAAAAGCCCGGTCCAGCGCCTCAAGGATGCGGTCAATGTCCGGAAGGTAGTCCTCTTCCACCTTGGCCACGGGGTACGGCATGTGGAAGCCGCCCACGCGAATAACGGGGGCTTCGAGGAAGTGGAAGGCGCGCTCACCGATCCGGGCGGCGATTTCACCGCCGATGCCGCCGAACGTCGGAGCCTCGTGGGACACGATAAGCCTGCCGGTTTTCTTTACCGACGATTCGATCGTGTCGAAGTCGATGGGCGAAATGGAGCGGAGATCGATGACTTCGATACTGCGCCCGTCCTCCGCGGCGGCATTTGCCGCGGCGAGTGCCACGGGAACCAGCGGACCGTAGACCACCACGGTGGCGTCGGTGCCCTCCCGGACCACGTGGGCCTTGAAGGGGTCCTCGGCCAGTCCCGCCGTCGCCGTGTCCACCTCACCCTTGAGCCAGTAGCGGCGCTTGGGTTCGAAGACGATGACCGGGTCCTGGCAGTCCACGGCCTGCTGGATCATCCAGTAGGCATCGTGGGGGTTGGACGGGGTGATGATGCGAACGCCGGCGGTGTGTGCAAACAGTGCTTCCGGCGACTCCGAGTGGTGCTCAATCGATCCGATGCCGCCGCCGTACGGGATACGGATGACGACGGGGACCGTCAGGTTACCGTTGCTGCGCGAGTGCATCTTGGCGAGCTGCGTGGTGATCTGGTTGAAGCCCGGAAAGACGAAACCGTCGAACTGGATCTCACAGACCGGCAGGTAGCCCCGCAGCGCCAGGCCGATGGCCGTGCCGATGATTCCGGATTCGGCGAGCGGCGTATCAACGACGCGGTCCGCGCCGAACTCGCCGATCAGGCCATCCGTCACGCGGTAGACGCCGCCGAGGGGCCCGATGTCCTCGCCCATCAGCAGGGTCTTGGGGTTGTTGCTCAGCGTTGCGCGCAGGCCCTCGTTGATGGCCTTGGCAATGGTCATGGTGGTCATCAGTGGCCAGCTCCTTCTGCAGTGTCCTCGCCGGCGAAACCAGCGGTGTACTCCTCGAACCAGGCCAGTTCCTCCGCCACAAGCGGGTGCGCCTCGACATACGTGTTGGCAAAGGCCGTGCGGATGTCCGGGGTTTCCGAATCGTACGTGGACTTGCGGATGTAGGCTGCCAGCTCGTCGCCGTCAGCCGCCACCTTCTTGAAGAATGCATCATCGGCCATGTCCTCGGAGCGGAGGTACTTCTCCAGCCGCTCCAGCGGATCCTTGGCCCGCCACAGTGCTTCCTCGGAGGATTCGCGGTATTTCGTGGGGTCGTCAGCCGTGGTGTGCGCGCCGACGCGGTAGGTAAAGGCCTCGATCAGCACCGGCCCGTTGCCCTGCCGTGCGTGCTCCAGCGCCCACTCGGTGACGGCGTGCACGGCAATGACGTCGTTGCCGTCCACCCTGATGCCCGGGAAGCCGTAGCCCTTGGCCCGGTTGGACAGCGGGACGCGGGTTTGCACTGCGGTGGGCACGGAGATGGCCCAGTGGTTGTTCTGGCAGAAGAAGACCACGGGCGCCTTGTAGGACGATGCAAACACCATGGATTCGTGAACGTCGCCTTCGGAGCTGGCGCCGTCGCCGAAGTAGACCATGACGGCAGCCTTCGGCTCGGCGGTTCCGGACTGCGCCATGCCGTTGGCCTCCGCGAGGCGCTGGTCGCGCTGAATGCCCATGGCATAGCCGACGGCGTGGGGTGTCTGCGCAGCCAGGACCAGTGTGTACAGGTGGAAATTGGTGTCCTTGGGATTCCAGCCGCCATTGGAGATGCCCCTGAACTGCCGCAGGAGCTCGGCGAGGTCGACGTTCCGCGTGAGGGCTACACCGTGCTCGCGGTACGTGGGGAAGATGTAGTCCTGGGGCTGGCTGGCCCGCCCGGAGCCTATCTGCGCAGCCTCCTGGCCGGTCAGCGGAACCCATAGCGCCAGCTGGCCCTGGCGCTGGAGCGCGGTGGCCTCCTGGTCGAAGCGCCTGATCGCGGCCATGTCGGCATAAAAGCCGCGCAGCTTTTCCGCATCCAGCCGTTCGGCATACTCCGAAAACATGGCGTTGGTGCCGAGTTTGCCGTCCGGGCCAAGCAGCTGGACCATCTCGACCGGCGGCTCGCCCAGGGCAGCCTCGGCCTCGGCCTCTAGCTGGTCATCCACGTCTGTTCCGTCGAACTCAGTGGAGGGCAGATGTGTGGCGCCCATACCGTCTCCTTGCTTGCCGCATCCGGATGCGTTGCAATGTCGCTGGGATATATGCCCCATACGGAATGCATTCCACGTGGGGCATATATTTTGGCTTACTGTTCCTTACTTTATCCGGCGTAACTACCGCGGGGCAGTTGTTAACCGCTAGGAACGTCTCGGGGGTTTTGTATAAACCGCACAGAGCTCGAGGAAGCGGGTATTGGCCTCCACCTCGCCGATGCTGACCCGGACGCCCTCATTTCCGAAAGCACGTACCGAAAGCGCCCGCTCCCCCGCCAACTGGGCGAACTCGGCGCTGTTCCCGCCCAGATCCAGCCAGACGAAATTCCCCTGAGCCTCCGGAACGAACCAGCCCAGATCACGGAGACCGGCTGTCACGCGGTCCCGCTCATCCACCAGGCTTTGTACCCTTTCTACAACCTGACCGAAATTCTGGAGGGACACTACGGCGGCCTGTTCTGCGATCTGGGACACCGCGAAGGGTGTGGCGGCCACGCGCAGGTACTGCGTCAGTGCCGGCTGGGAGATGCTGTAGCCCACGCGCAACCCGGCGAGGCCGTGTGCCTTGGAGAAGGTCCGGAGCACCACGACGTTGGGGTATTTCCGGTACATCCGAATGCCGTCCACGGCGTCGTCCGCCCGTATGAATTCCTGGTAGGCCTCATCGATCACCACCACCACGTCCGCAGGCACCGCCTTGATGAACCGTTCCGTTTCCTCGGCCCTCAGGATCGGACCGGTGGGGTTGTTCGGCGTGCACAGCAGGATCACCTTGGTGCGCGTGGTCACGGCGGCCGCCATGGCCTCCAGATCGTGACGGCCGTCCGCTGTGAGGGGAATACGCACGCCCTCGGCGCCGGCCAGGCCTACGCAGATGGGATACGCCTCGAACGAACGCCAGGCATAGATCACTTCGTCAGCTTTGCCGTCGTCGTTCTGGCCGGCGAAGGCGCTCAGCAGCTGGTTGAGCGCCCCAAGGCTTCCTGCGCCCGTGACGATGTCCTCCGCCGGCACCTCCAGAAAGTCCGCGAGCGCGGTCCGGAGCTTGGTGCTCAGGGGGTCCGGGTAGCGGTTGAAGTCGCTCTGCGCAGCGATGGCCTCGGCTACGGCCCGAATCGGCGGCAGCGGGTTCTCGTTGGACGACAGCTTGTAGCTGGCCAGTCCGTCAACGGCGACGGGTGGCTTGCCTGCGGCATAGCGGGGCAGCCGGTCAACTACCGGCCTCGGCCTGACACCGCCAGCCATAGTCTCTGATGAAGTCATGCCAACTAGCCTACTTCGCGCATCCGCCGCAGGTGCGCCCGCATCCCGCGAGGTATGACAGCATGGGCGCATGCGTTCTTTCATCGTTCGGGTGCTCATCAACGGACTGGCACTGTGGATTGCCAGCTGGATTCTCCCCGGGCTGGACATCACCACTTCGGCCACGACCGACGCGGTGGCTAACGCCGGCGTCAGCCAGGGGACCGATGCTGCCGGCATAGTCCTGGCGTACCTCTTTGTCGGACTGATTTTCGGGCTGGTCAATGCTTTCGTGCGTCCAATCGTCAGCTTCCTTTCGCTGCCCATTACCATCCTCACCCTGGGGCTGTTCACGATCGTCATCAACGCGGCCATGCTGTACCTGACATCGTGGATCAGCAGCTACACACCTGTGGACTTCACGATTGACTCCTTCTTCTGGACTGCGGTGCTGGCGGCAATCATCATCACCATCGTTTCCCTGGTGGCCGACAGGATCCCGGGGGCACGCCACCGGTAATTGCAGGCTGCTGCCTGGCCGCCGCGTGGGGGCCGGCAGCCCTTTGCAGCCGCCGGCCGCTGCCACCCGTCCACTCCGAGACCCGGCTACCGGCCACCGGGCGGGCTGATGTCGGGCTGTTCCACAGGGCGGACGGGCACGCCTTGGCGCTCTGATTCCTGCGGCTTAGGGGTGCGGACCAGCTGGAAGCGTGTGGCCGTGGCCGCGCCGCCGGTACCCACGACCCCGGCGAGCACGCCCGTTGATGCCACGAGGGACGGATCGCTGCTTGCGGAGACCGCCCGGGCACCGGCTTCATAGTTCGTGAGCCTGTGGCCCGGACCGAGCCCCGGAGCCTCGCCAGAGGGCGTCAGCACCCGATTTTCGAGCGTGACGGTGACGCGGTCCCGGGTGTCCGGGTTGATTGCCCCCTCGCTCCCTGGAACCCAGTCCTGCCGGTGTTCCAGATGCAGGCTGCTGATGCCCGGCTCAGGATGGATTCCGCCTACGGGGGAGCCCGCGGTCAGCACGTACTTGAGGTCGTACTCCGCGAGGAATGCCTTGTCCTGGCTCAGGTTCATGGCATGGATCCCGCCCTGGCTGTAACCAACGGCGACCACCTGGGCGCCGGCCTCCGCCCCGGCCTCCTGCAGCGCTGACCGGATGGCGGCACTCGTATGCTCGGAGCCGTACCCGAATGCTTCGACGATTCCGGCCTCGTCGAACGGGTTGGGCCCGCCCGCGTCTCCTGGCTGCGTGCCGGGAACGATGACGACGAAGGCCTCGTGATCCCCGCTGCCCGTCCTGAGGATTTCAATTGTGCCCCGGCCGTCCTCATCAACGGACCGCGCCCTGGACAGGAGCCCGGCAGGGGAGGCATCGAGGACGACATCCGTGCTGCGACCTCCGCTGGCTTTTACGTCGCGCGGTTTGAGGTGGGGCGCCAGACCCTCAGCCAGCGCGCGGACAACGATAGGGATGCCCGAACCCTGCATCCCGGTCGCCGACGCCATGTGGATGGCCTCGGTCACCCGCTCGGGCCTCGCCCCCAGAAGTGCAAAAATGACCGGATAATTGCCTGCGAGCGCCTCTGTACTGTCCCTGTTCAGCAGCCGGCTGAGGTCAGGACTGTAGGGGTTAGGGAACCCTCCGAGGAGCAAATCCAGCATCTGCGGCAGCCACAGCTTCGGGGAGTCGGTGCCCAGGCGGAGGTTGGACAGGGTTCGCTGTTCGGCCCCCTCGTACTCCTGCAGACAGGCCTGCACCTGGCTTCCGATGTCCTGCAGTTCCTCCCGCACTTTCGCCACAGCACGCCGCCCTTCCCCCGTGGCGTTGAGCGCTTCGACCCCGCTGGATGGTGGATCGTTTTGGTATTGCCCCAGCTCCGCCCAGATCCTGTGCGCAGCGATCTCCACTGCCGCAAGGTCCCCCGCGAGGCCGTCCAGGCCCCGCACTCCAGCGTCCAGCTCCTCCAGCTGAAAGGCGATGCCCGCTACCCCGCCGCGGACCGAGAAATGGCCGTCCGGCTCCTGCTTCAGTGGCCGGAGCGGGCCGCCGCTCCCCCACGGGGTCACCTCAGCCATCAGTAGTCCCCTGTTCCGGTCCGCATCGACGACAACGACACGTTCCGGGCATGCCGGCGGATGACCTGGGCGGCCAGTTCCATACGCTCCTTCGCCCTCCGCAGGGCAGCTGCCTGCAGCCCGATACTCGCCCTGTACGCCGTGCCCGCAGGGGACTGCCAGTCCGCCAGCTGCAACTGCGAAAGCCGGGCCAGAACAGCATCGAGCTGCCCCGCACAATCGTCCACCCTCCCCGCCAGGAGCTGCACCTCAAACTGTCGCGACGAGCACGACGCCGCGTCCGCGGCGGTAATGCTGGCGCTCATTCAATTTCCCCTCTCGTTCCGGCCGGCGCTTTCTGCCTCTTGCGGACAAAACTAGGGCGCCCTGTCCCCCGCCGGAACACCCGCCGTCGGCTATGTGGACGGCTATCCAAAACGCAGGCTGGGGAGGACGAGTCACAAGGAACCGCGTGCTTCAGTGGGCAGCGGAGTTCATGAAAGAATCACCTCATGCCTGAAACTGCCGCCACAGCTGACACCCGTACGCCCTCCGGACGCCTGGCCCTTGCCGCGTCACCGGAACAGATCGCGCTCGGCCCGCTGGACGGCCGCTACCAGTCCGCCGTCGCGCCGCTCGTTGACTACCTGTCCGAGGCCGCCCTCAACCGTGACCGGGTCGCCGTCGAAGTGGAGTGGCTCATCCACCTGACCAGCAACAACGTCCTCCCGGGCGCCGGCCCGCTGACCTCAGACCAGCAGGAACAGCTCCGGGCGATCGTCTCCGAATTCGACGCCGCGTCCGTCTCCGAGCTGGCCGAAATCGAAGCCGTGACCGTCCACGACGTCAAGGCAGTGGAGTACTACATCGGCCGCCGCCTGCCCGCCATCGGCATCGAGCACCTGACGGCCATGGTGCACTTCGGCTGCACGTCCGAGGACATCAACAACCTCTCCTACGCGCTCGGGGTGAAGGGTGCTGTGGAGGACGTGTGGCTGCCGGCCGCACGCGCCCTCGTGGCCCAGATCAGCAAGATGGCCGAGGACAACCGCGCCGTCCCCATGCTGTCCCG
Organism: Arthrobacter sp. GQ119; assembly: GCF_059759125.1. Lineage (NCBI taxonomy): Bacteria > Bacillati > Actinomycetota > Actinomycetes > Micrococcales > Micrococcaceae > Arthrobacter > Arthrobacter sp. GQ119. The sequence goes on from NZ_JCAXEA010000019.1 coordinate 101,861, forward strand.
CACCCACGGTCAGCCGGCCACGCCCACCACGCTGGGCAAGGAACTCGCCGTCATCGCGCACCGCCTCACGCGCCAGCTGGACCGCATCGCCAAGACCGAGTACCTCGGCAAGATCAACGGCGCAACCGGCACCTACGCCGCGCATGTGGCCTCGGTCCCGGGAGCCGACTGGCAGCAGGTCTCCAAGTCCTTCGTCGAGGGACTGGGCCTCACCTGGAACCCGCTGACCACGCAGATCGAAAGCCACGACTGGCAGGCCGAGCTGTACGCCGACGTCGCGCGCTTCAACCGGATCCTGCACAACGTCTGCACGGACATCTGGAGCTACATCTCCATAGGCTACTTCGCGCAGGTCCCGGTGGCGGGCGCCACGGGCTCCTCCACGATGCCGCACAAGGTCAACCCGATCCGTTTTGAAAACGCCGAGGCCAACCTGGAGATTTCCTCCGGGCTCCTGGACGTGCTGGGCTCCACGCTGGTCACCTCCCGTTGGCAGCGGGACCTCACGGATTCCTCGAGCCAGCGCAACATCGGGGTGGCGTTCGGCCACTCACTGCTGGCCATCTCCAACGTGGCCAAGGGCCTGGAGCGGCTCGACGTAGCGGAAAGCGTTCTCGCAGAAGACCTGGATACCAACTGGGAAGTCCTGGGTGAGGCAATCCAAATGGTCATGCGCGCCGAGGCGATTGCCGGAGTTGAGGGTATGGAGAACCCGTACGAGCGGCTCAAGGACCTCACCCGCGGGCAGCGCGTCGACGCCGCACGCATGCAGGAGTTCGTCCAGGGCCTGGGCCTCTCGCCGGAAGCGGAGGCGCGGTTGCTCGCGCTGACGCCCGGCAAGTACACGGGCATCGCGGACCGACTGGTCGATCATTTGAAGTAAAGGACGACGGCGGTGCCGGGCTTCGCTGTCCGGCGCCGCTTTCTTTCCCGGCCGCTTTTCGGGAAAGCGCCCGGACCCCTGGCTTCCCGACGATGACAAGGACATGTGAATCATGAGGCTGCTGCTCATCCGCCACGGCGAAACTCCCGGGAACGTGTTGGGGCAGCTGGACACCGCGCACCCGGGACCGGGGCTGACGCAGCTTGGAGAACGCCAGGCGGAAGCGTTGCCGAGGGCGCTCGTGAATGAGCCGATCCGTGCTCTGTACGCCTCAACGCTCCTCCGGACCCAGGTCACCGCTGCGCCGCTGGGGCGTGAGCTCGGCCTGGACGTGAAGGTGTTGGACGGGATCCATGAAATCGAGGCCGGCGCCCTGGAGAAGCTGACCGACCACGAGGCGCACCGGCGGTACATGACGACGGTCTTCGCCTGGAGCGGCGGTGATTTCGACCGCCGGATGCCTGCAGGGCCCGACGGGCACTCTTTCTTTGAGCGTTACGACGCTGCCATCGCCAAGGTGGCCGCCGCAGCTGACGACGCCGGCGCCGTCGCCGTCGTTAGCCACGGTGCCGCCATCCGCGTCTGGGCGGGCCTGCGGGCGGACAACATCGACATGCAATTTGCGGCAAGGCACGTGCTTGCCAACACCGGCATCGTGGCCCTGGAAGGGGATCCCGAGGCCGGCTGGACCCTCATCCACTGGGATGCCAGCCCGGTGGGCGGCCTTGCCCTGGCGGATCCGACCGCCGAAGACCCGATGGGGCGCTCCGCCGGGTAGCCGTACTGCCAGGCCGGCTGACTCTCGGGTACCGGACCTGAGGTTTTGTGCCCCCTGCAGTACTGTCTGGACAGTATTGTCGGGACATTGTCGGGAAAGTGTTCTCTGGACGCTTACGCACGGGAAACACAGTGGTAACCACGCCTCCTTACCGTTGATGTGCATAACCCTTCGGCGAATCGAGGCAGAGATGCAGACCAACCCCAGGCTCAACATCCGCAAAGTCAGCTGGTCCAACCCGGTGGGTGCCGACCTGCGGGCTGCCCAGCAGGCAGAGCTCGATGCACGCTTTGGCAGCACCGATCATGAGCCCGGGCCGAAGCCGTCTGAAGTGGACACCGCTGTCTTCCTCGTGGCCTACGACAAAGGGTCGGGCCAGCCCGTAGGTTGCGGGGGCCTGCGGCTGCTGGATGCCTCCACCGCCGAAATCAAGCGCCTCTATGTCCTGCCGTACACCCGTGGCTCTGGCGTAGCCAGCTCCATCCTTGCGGCCCTCGAGGCAGAGGCCTACGCCCAGGGCATCACCCGCGTCACGGCCGAGGCAGGCTCCGCCCAGCCCGACGGCAGGAACTTCTACGAGAACTCCGGCTTCGAACAGGTTCCCAACTTCGGTCCCTACATCGGCGTCGAGCACTCCTATTGCTACGCCAAGTCCATCAACGCCCGCAGCGCGGCGCACACGGCCATGGCCTGACCCGATCCGGGGCGTACGTCACACTCGGAACCGGCCGTCCGCCGTCGACTAATCTCGCAGTATGGCAACCGCAGACATAACTTTCCGCACCCGCAAGTGGGTCCGCCCCGAGGACCTCAACGCCAACGGCACGCTGTTCGGCGGGAGCCTGCTGAAGTGGATTGACGAGGAAGCGGCCATCTACGCCATCCTCCAGTTGGGCAATGGCCGGGCTGTCACGAAGTACATCTCGGAGATCAACTTCGTCAGCTCCGCTGTGCAGGGCGACCTGATCGAAATGGGCCTGACAGCCACCCGGTTCGGCCGCACGTCTCTGACCATGCGGGCCGAGGTCCGCAACATGATCACGCGCCAGAGCATCCTCACCATCGAGGAGATCGTGTTCGTGAACCTTAGCCTCAACGGCAAGCCCGAGCCGCACGGCTACACCGAGATCACCTACGACCGCGACCGCATTCCCACGCACCACCTCACCGAGACGCTCGCGCGGGACTAGACGATATGAAGTGAAACGGTTACCTGCCTGTCCGGGGCCGGTCCATTATCGCCGGGCCGGGTCCGGCAGCGCTGGCTTGATGTGATTCGGCTGCCCTGA